>JANOZI010000578.1:0-6112 GCA_031429375.1 Acidobacteriota bacterium
CGCGAAGGGCGACACCATGATGATTCGTGCGAGGTCCCGGCCGTCGAGCGAGCGGACGCGCGCGGCGGCCTCGTCCTGATGGGCCACGAAGCGCTCGATGATGCGCGGATCGATCCTGCTTGCCGCCGGGACGGCCTTGGGTGGAGCCGTGAATTTCCGCTTCGCTTCAGGCATCTGCGATTTGATCAGCATCGAGCCAAAGATGCGCGGGAGGACCGGCAGGCGCTGCCACACTGTTGGCGGGCGCGAACCACCGACCGCGGCGTCGATCGCCTGGAACATCTCGCGGTTGATTTTGAGCAGGTGATCGAAGCACTGCGCGACGCTCCAGGAGGTGGCATCACGCTGCCAATTGAGTTGGCGCTCGTCGAGATTGCCAAACAGGGCTTCCGCGTCGCGCGCAGTCGCGGCGAGCTCGGCCTCCACTTCAGCCAGCGACAAGCTCGTATAGTCCATAGCCAAAGGCCTCCGAGGATACAAGATTCGCCCATTTTTTGATGTCAAGACCGGTGTGCCTTGCGGTTGGGCTGGCCGTTCGAAGGCACCCCGTAAAAGGGTGCCCTACGAGTTTGATCGATTGCCGGCTACCCCGGCAGCCCGCTTTTCAGTCCTTTACCTGTTAGACAGGTTCAGGTAACATGCCCGCCGGTCTGGTTGACTTGTGGCAAAGGGGGAAAGTATGCGTGCGATACGAATCACCATGGCGTGGACCCTATTTTTACTGTGGTCCGTCTCCGCTTCGGCGCAGAACACGGGTTCGATCACCGGTGTCGTGAAAGATTCCACGGGCGGAGTCATTCCCGGCGCTGACGTCATCGTGACCAATACTCAGACTGGCGTAGAGGCCAGGACCGTCAGCTCCACCGACGGCGCGTTTCAATTCCCGAGCGTGGTGCCGGGGTCGTATCTCGTAGCCGCGGAACTGAGCGGCTTCAAGAAGAACACGACCAAGCCATTTGAGTTGCACGTCGGCGACCGGCTGACGTTCGACCTCGGGCTTGAGGTCGGCGGGGCCTCTGAAGAGGTGACTGTGACCGCGACGGCGTCCATGCTCCGGACCTCGGATGCGCAGGTTGGCGAGGTCATCAACAACCAATTCATCAGCAATCTGCCTCAGCTCAATCGGAATCCGTTTGCCCTGGTGAGCCTGGCCGGAAATGTCCAGGGCTCGATGAATGCGAACGCACAGGGCCAGACTTCGATTCAGCTCAACGGCGGTCGAACCAGTTCGGTGGACTATTACGTCGATGGCGGCGTGGTGAATTCCGGACAGGCGAACGGAATTTCCAATCAGATCCCATCGATGGACGCCGTCGCGGAATTCAGGGTCGTCACCTCCGGGATCTCGGCGGAATTTGGCCGCATCTCCGGCGGCTATGTGACGCTGATCACCAAGGGCGGCACCAACAAGATTAGCGGCACCGGCTACGCCTACATGTTCGATGACATGTTCAACGCGAACTCGTGGGAACAGAAAGCCATCGGCGCGAAGAAAGCCGACTTCCGGCAGAACACATACGGTTTCACAGCCGGCGGGCCCGTCGTGGTACCAGGCGCCTACGATGGGCACAACAAGACGTTCTTCTTCGTGGAGAACGAGTACTTCAGGAGGAACGAGGCGGGCAGGGTGACGCTCAACAGCGTTCCAACCGCCCTGGAACGGACTGGAGACTTCTCGCAGACGACTTTCCAGGGGCGCGTGTACCCGATGTACGACCCGTGGGGTCCACAGGTCTTCAACACCACCCGGGGACTGTGGGAACGCACCGGATTGCTCGGGGGCGACGGCCGCCATGTTCCTGCCGAGTTGATCTCGCCCGTCTCGAAGGCGATTCTGGCGATGATTCCCATGCCGAACCGTCCCGCCGTGGCAGGGAGCAGCAGCCTGAACAATTATGCCTTTCAGTCGTCGAGCCGGCAGTCGGACTTCCGCCTCGGTGTTCGGATCGATCACAACCTGAGCAACAGCCAGCGATTGTCGGGCCGTTTCCTGACCTTCAACGGCGACCAGAGCGCCTCGCCGACCATGGATACGCCGCTGTACACCAGCAGCATTGCCAAGGTCGAGGGCGGTAAGACCGGAAACGTGAACTACACCTGGACGCTCAGCCCGACCATGCTGATGGACGTGCGCGCATCGGGGACATACACGCCGCGGCTCACGGGTGCCAAGCATGCGGACGATTTCTCGAACAGCTTCCTTCCCAAGGAGTATCGCGACTATCTCGCCAACAATGATGTTCCGGGCATCGCCGTTACGTTCATGAGCGGAACACCGTATGCGCAGGCAGGCAGTCTCAGCACCACCAAATCCACGACTGGCGTGTTTTCAGGAACGCTGACCAAGACCTACAACTCGCACACCTTTAAGGCTGGTGGCGAACACCGCCGCTACTACGACGACTTTTACAGCGAGGGCGGCGGCACCAACATCATGAACTTCATGGTCAATCCGCTGCACCAGTTCCAGGGGGATTTTGGATTGGGCGCGAATGAAGGCCGCGTCGCCGGTCTCGGGAGTTTCCTGCTTGGCATCAACAACCGCAACAACGTCGCCAAGCCGACGGACCGGTTCATGAACACGAACTACTTTGGCGCGTTCATTCAGGACGACTGGAGAGTCAATTCCCGTCTGACGTTGAACCTGGGCCTGCGCTGGGATAACGAGCGGCCCACGACCGAGCGCTTCGACCGGCTCTATTTCTGGGATCCGGACTATCCGTCGCTGTTCAAGGTCAACCCGGGCTACAACTTCACGGCTGCAGCGATCAGTGCAGGTTTGCCGGCGAACACTCCGGTCCCTGAGTGGGCGACGCGTGGCAGCTTCGATCCAGGCGCGGTCCTGATTGCAGGAACGCCTGAATTTCCGGATCGTTCCCCTCAACAGCTCAGTAATTTCCAGTTCGTGCCTCGCGTCGGCGCGGCTTACCAGGCCAACGACAAGACCGTGATTCGCGGGTCGTTTGGCCAGATGTATCTCCCGACCACCGGCAACCCGAACAGCTATGCCACCGCCAACGCGAACGTGGCGCTGTCGGATCAGGCGCTCGCCGGCTGGCATGCGTCCACTGACGGCGGCCGCACCTACATCTCCAACTGGGAGAATCCGTTCCCGCTGGCCTCGATGTACAACACCTACAAGAAGGATGTGAGGACGGCCAACCTGCAAAGCTCGCTGGATCCCGGGGCGAACGTGGTGTCAGCCGAGTTGAAGATGCCTCGCGAGTACAACTGGTCCTTCGACGTGCAGCGACAACTGCCGGGCAACATGACGGTGAACCTCGGCTACGTCGGCAGCCGCGGTCACGATCTGTTGGCGACAAACACGATCAGCACCTATCCCAAGGAGCTGCTCGTTCCTCAGCTCGCGGCGCCCAGCCAGATTTACATGCCGGCGCCCACGGCGGGACAGACACTTGAAACGACCATTACCGGAACCACGCAGCAGATGGGGTTGTTGCAGTACGATTACCCCTTCTACGGACGTGTGCAGGTCTCCGGACTGCCGCTGGGCAGGTCGAAATACAACGCCGTGACCGCGCGCGTTGAGAAGCGGTTCAGTCATGGGCTTTCGCTTCTGACCAACTACACCTACGGCAAGTTGATGGACGATGTCGGCGGCGCCGACGGCCAGGGCGGCAAGACCGTTCAATCGTTCGATTCGTACCAGGCGGCCTGGGGCCTCAGCCCGCTGGATCGCAAGCATCGTGTCAACCTGTCCTACGTGTTTGAGCTCCCGTTCGGCGAGGGGCGAAAGTGGATGGGCTCACCGTCGGGAACAGCAGCGCGAATTGTGGACACGGTGATCGGCGGCTGGCAGTTGGCCGGCCTCTACCAGTTCTATACCGGAACGCCGATTACATTGACGGGCAGCACGACGAGCAACATCAACAACACCATCAAGATCAACCAGACGTGGGGAAGCTACGCCACTGACGATCACAACCTGACCCCGCCAAACTTCAAGGATCCTGAGCAGGTGCTGACATCACCAGTGACTCCGGTTACGGCAAACACCATCCGGCGTCTCGATCCGACCAAGGTCGTCGGCGCGCGGGTCTTCGTGTCGGGCAACCTGCCGCCGAACCTCGACGAGTATCGCAACCCCGCATATCATCAGGCGGATCTGTCGCTGATGAAGAACTTCCACTTCGGCTCCAGGTACCTCCAGCTTCGTGCGGAAGCCCAGAACGTGTTGGACATTCGCGGTCTCGGGCCGTACAACGCGCAGATCGGCAACGTCAACTACGGGCTGATCACGACTGCGGGCAACCTGCCGCGGCAAGTCCAAATGTCGGCGCGATTCGTCTTCTGAGACGCACCGCCGTCGGGACTCGGTAGAGACACTCGGTTTAAACCAAGGCCGCACATCACTTCCTGATGTGCGGCCTTATTCATTCTCTGGATGTGATCATGAAACATCTGCTGTTCGCGGCCGTCATCACCTTGCTGGCCGGCCGTCCCGCGGCCCAAGTGGTCCCCGCACCCGACAAGGACGCGCCCCATGCGCCGGCCGTGCGGATCACCAACGGTCTCGTCACCGCCACCCTCTATATGCCGGATGCCGAGCGTGGTTACTATCGGGCCACGCGGTTCGACTGGTCGGGCGTGGTCGCCGACCTGCAAGCCGGAGGTCACAGCTACTTCGGCCGCTGGAATCCCAAATACGATCCGAAGCTTCACGACGCAATCAGCGGGCCGGTGCAGGAGTTTGTGACGGGCCAGGGTATGGACGCGGCCAAGCCGGGCGAGACCTTCGTCAAGATTGGCGTCGGTGTATTGCGTAAGCCGGCTGAGGCCGCCAGAGGTTTTGCGACGTTAGAGATTGTCGACGGCGGCAAATGGTCGACTCACGTCACCAAAGATGCCGTCGAGTTTGTCCACGAGGTCAACGATCCAAAGTCAGGCTACGGCTATCGGTTGACCAAGACCGTGGCCTTGCCGCCGGGCAAGACCCAGATGACGCTGACACAGCGCATCGAATCCACCGGTGTCAACCCGATCGACACCGAGATGTACAACCACAACTTCTTCGTCCTGGATGGACAGCCGAGCGGGCCGGACGTCGAGGTCCGCGTGCCCTTCAAGCTCGAAGCCTTTAACGTCCGCGGCGACGCGATTCAGGTGGGCAGTGATCGGCTCAACTATCTCAAGCCAATCGAGACGGCCAATCGCATGCAGCTGAAAGGCTTCAGCGCCTCGTCCGCCGATTTCGACATCCGCGTCGAGAATCGCAAGACGGGCGCGGGCGTGCGCGTCACGTCCGATCGCGCGTTGTCCGACATGGTGTTCTGGACGTCGCCGCGAACCACCTGTCCTGAGGCCTACATCCACGTCCATGCCGAACGCGGCCGTCCGATGGACTGGACGACGACCTACGATTTCTACTCGCTGCCGGGCGCTCCTAAATAGAGTTCAAGAGTCTCTCCTCGGCTATCGGCGATTGTAGACTTCGTTGAAAGACTCTCGTAATGCGGGAAGGTCGCGTTCGGTCTTGACCGTCAACACCTTGCCATCCGGCGAGAGCGACCAGGTCTCAGTGATTTTCAGGGTGGCGTTCCCCGGCATGCCACCGAACGGCTGCGTCGTCGAGACGGTCAACGTGTCGCCCTGCACCGACGCAACGACGGTGGCCATCTGAATCCCGGTGTCGGTTGGCACCTGGGCGCTCAGCCTGAGCTGCGACGTCCCGGGCTTCAGGTCCCGTGTCACGTTCTCCGGCGGACTCCATTGATACAGAAAGTCCTGGCCCCAGACGTCCGGCAATCCCGCCGAACCTGGCCGCTGTGGAGTCTGTGCCGCAACGCTCGCACCGTTGCCCAGGACCGTGGGAGCCGCAAAGCCCGCCGCGGCGGCCGCAAAGAGTCCGCGTCGTGAAATCGTTCGCGCCATCGCTCGACTCCCTTACTTCTTCTTGTTCAACGTCGCCATGACCTGCAGCAGCTTGATCATGTAGTCCGCACGCACCTCGCCAAACACGTCGATGACGTGCACGTCTTCATCGTAGATGTAAGCGCCGTGCTCGATGTTGGACGGCAGGATGATGACGTCACCCTTCTGCACGCGATAGCGCTTGCCCTCGATGATCTCGTCGCAGTAACCCTCCAGCACG
>JANOZI010000579.1:0-3279 GCA_031429375.1 Acidobacteriota bacterium
TCGTGAGGACCCTCCGTAAGGAACCCCCGTGAGGAACCTTCGTCGTACCCGGGAGGGAGCCAGACGAGGACGTCGCGGTCGTCGGGAAGAAACGCGGAGTGAAACTGTTCGTGGCGGCGCAGGGCTGTGTTCGGAGGGTGCATCGGGTCGCTCGATCAGTATAGGCTTCAGGGTGCCATGACCCGCGACCATCACAAGTGGTTCTCGCGCTCGCTGAACCGCGATATGGAGCTGCTCGTGTTCGGCCACGACGGCCCGCCCGTGATGGTGTTTCCGACCTCGATGGGCGCGTTCTTCGAGTACGAAGACCGCGGCATGATCGCGGCGCTTGCCGACAAGGTCGAGCACGGCGCGCTACGCCTGTTTTGCGTGTCGTCGATCGACAACGAGAGCTGGTACTGCAGGAAGATCCATCCCCGCCAACGCGTCGAGCGGCACCTGCACTACGAAGACCACATCCTGAACGAAGTGGTCCCGCTCGCGCGGCACATCACGCGGCACGACGGCATCGGCGTCACCGGCTGCAGCTTCGGCGCGTACCACGCGATGGCCCTCGCGCTGCGCCACCCCTACACGTTCACGTCGTGCATCACCATGGGCGGCGCGTTCGACATCACGCAGTTTCTCGACGGTTACTTCGACGAAGACTGTTATTTCCTGAACCCGCCGTCGTTTCTGCCCGGGCTGACCCAGGACTATTACCTGGACCAGTTCCGCCGGAACAAGTGGGTGCTCGTCACCGGCGATCACGACATTTGCCGCAGCCCCAACGAGCAGTTCTCGGGCCTGCTGCACGCCAAGGGCATCGCGCACAGCCTGCATGTGTGGAACAACTCGAAACACGACTGGCCCTACTGGCGGCCGATGGCCCAGGCCTATCTGCCGTGATCAGGGATCAGGGATCAGCGCTATGATCGCCCCGAATACTCACTGGCTGATCCCTGAATGCTGATCCTTGAGTCGCTGACCCCTGAGCCCTGACCCCTGGCCCTGATTCCCATGAAAAAGATCGGCATTCTCTTCGGGATGGAAAATACGTTCCCCGGCGCCCTGGTGGACCGCATCAATGAGATGAAGGTTGACGGAGTAATGGCGGAGTTCGTGCGGATTGGCGACGTGCGCATGGCCGAGTCGTGCGGCTACGACGTCATCGTCGATCGTATTTCCCACGACATCCCGTTCTACCGGGCGTATCTCAAGAACGCGGCGCTCTGCGGCACCAAGATCGTCAACAACCCGTTCTGGTGGAGCGCGGACGACAAGTTCTTCAACTACGCGCTGGCCACCAAGCTGGGCGTCGCGATCCCGCCGACGGTGCTGCTGCCGCACAAGGAGCACCCGACCGGTACGACCGAGCGATCGCTGCGCAACCTCAGCTACCCGCTCGACTGGGAATCGATCTTCGAATACGTGGGCTTCCCCGCCTTTCTGAAGCCGTTCGATGGCGGCGGCTGGCGCGACGTCTACAAGATCAACAGCGCCGACGAGTTCTTCGTGGCGTACGACCAGACCAGGACGCTGTGCATGACGCTGCAGCGCGGCGTGAACTTCAAGGAGTACTTCCGCTGCTACGTGGTCGGGCAGGAGAAGGTCCGCATCATGCCGTACGACCCGCGCGCGCCGTTTCACGAGCGCTACGTGCAAAACCCTCCGGCGTATCCGCCGGCGCTGCTCGCCCGCGTGGAGCGCGATGCGCGCACGCTGTGCACGGCGCTCGGCTACGACCTGAACACGGTCGAGTTCGCGGTCGAAGACGGCGTGCCCTACGCGATCGACTTCATGAACCCGGCGCCCGACGCCGACCTGCACTCGGTCGGCGAGGCCAACTTCGACTGGATCGTCGAGGCGGTCGCAGGGCTCGCGGTGAAGAAGGCGACCGAGCCGGCCGCCGCCGGTCCCTACCGCTGGGATTCGTTACTGCGTGGCGACCCTAACGACTGAACTCTGAACTCTTAACTCTTAACTCTTAACTCCTGTGAAGCCCTCTTTCTCCATCGGCATCGAAGAGGAATACCAGACCATCGACCCGGTCTCGTACGACCTGCGATCGCACATCAACGCCGAGATCATCGAGAAGGGCAAGCGGCAGCTCGACGAGCGCATCAAGGCGGAGATGCACCAGTCGGTGGTCGAAGTCGGCACCGGCGTGTGCCGGAACATGAAGGAGGCGCGCGCCGACATCATCAACCTCCGCCGCGCCATGGTGAAGCTGGCGCGCGACAACGGCTTGTTGCTGTGTGCCGGCGCCACGCACCCGTTTGCCGACTGGCGCGCGCAGGACATTTATCCGGATCAGCGCTACCTCCAGGTCGTCGAAGACATGCAGCTGGTGGCGCGCTCCAACCTGATCTTCGGCCTCCACGTGCACATCGGCGTCGAAGACCGCGAGACCGCCATCCACCTGATGAACCAGGTGCGCTACTTCCTGCCGCACCTGCTCGCGCTCTCGGCCAACTCGCCGTTCTGGATTGGGCTCAACACCGGACTGCGCTCGTACCGGTGCAAGGTGTTCGACAAGTTCCCGCGCACCAACATTCCCGACACGTTCACGAGCTGGGCCGACTACGAGAGCTTCGTCAACCTGCTGGTCAAGACAAACAGCATGGACAACGCGAAGAAAATCTGGTGGGACGTCCGCCCGCACCCGTTTTTCTCGACCGTGGAAGTGCGCATCTGCGACATTCCGATGCGGGCCGACGAATCGCTGGCGCTGGCCGCGCTGATCCAGGCCACGATGGCGAAGCTGTACAAGCTGCACTCGCGCAACCAGGGGTTCCGGATGTACAGCCGCGCCCTGATCATGGAGAACAAGTGGCGCGCGGCCCGCTACGGGCTCGAAGGCAAGATGATCGACTTCGGGCAGGAGAAAGAAGTGCCGACGCGCGAGCTGATGCTCGAATATCTCGAGTTCGTGGACGATGTGGTCGATGAGCTGGATAGCCGCAGCGAGGTCGAGTACATCCGGACCATGCTGGAGCGGGGCTGCGGCGCCGACCGCCAGCTCAAGGTCTTCGCGCAGACCAACGACCTGAAGAAAGTGGTCGAGTACATGGTTGCCGAGACCCAGGCCGGGCTTTGAAATAACGCCGAACCAATCAACAATAACTACAGCATGACCAGCGCTTTCGACCTCGAGCTCGCTCCCGGCGCGCGCAACGCCATCCGGGTCTGCCTCAACGTGCAACCGCACGAGCGGGTGACGGTGGTGTCCGATCGCGACTGCGAAGAGATTGCCGCCAGCCTAGTTCACGAGATCGAGGAAGTCGGCGCGCCGTACAA
>JANOZI010000580.1:0-1709 GCA_031429375.1 Acidobacteriota bacterium
CTCGGCGGTGTGCGGGATGAAGCGGAGATCCGCGGCCATCGTCGCACCTACATCGGCGCGTTGCCCGGACGGTTGGTCCGCGCGCTGCGCGATGCGGGCACGATGAACCCGGTGATCATGCTCGACGAAGTGGACAAGCTCGGCGCCGATTGGCGCGGCGATCCCTCGTCTGCGCTACTCGAAGTGCTCGACCCGGCGCAGAACCACGCGTTCGGCGACCACTACCTGGACATCGAGCTCGATCTGTCGCACGTGCTGTTCATTGCCACGGCGAACGTGGCCGACAAGATCCCCGGCCCGCTGCTCGATCGCATGGAAGTCATTCCATTCGACGGCTACACCATCGACGAGAAGGTCGCGATCGGCCGCGGTTATCTCTGGCCGCGTCAGGTTGATCGCAACGGTCTTGTGCCCGACGACGTCACGATCGCCGATGCGGTGCTGCGCGTGGTGGTGCATGACTACACGCGTGAAGCCGGCGTCCGTCAGCTCGAGCGCGAAATCGCGACGCTGTTGCGCAAGACGGCGGCAGCGGTCGCATCAGCGACGGCGGCCAAGCCGGTCGTGATCGATGAGCCGTTTGTGCGACAGGCGCTGGGCCGCGCCAAGGTCTTCCACGAAGTCGCGGCGCGCACCGCCACACCGGGCGTCGCGACGGGGCTCGCCGTTACCGGCGTTGGCGGCGACGTCCTCTTTGTCGAGGCTGCGACGATGACCGGCACCGCCGGGCTCGTGCTCACCGGCCAGCTGGGCGACGTGATGAAGGAGTCGGCGCGCATCGCGTTGAGCTTCGTCCGCGGCCACGCGGCTCGGCTCGGGATCAAAGACGAAGCCTTCTTCGGCAAGGAGTTCCACCTCCATGTGCCGGCCGGAGCGGTACCGAAGGACGGCCCGAGCGCAGGTGTCACGATGGTGACGGCGCTCGCATCGCTCCTGACCGGACGCAACGTGAAGAACACGGTGGGCATGACCGGAGAGGTCACGCTCCAGGGGCTCGTGCTGCCGATTGGCGGCCTGAAACAAAAGGTCCTGGCGGCGCATGCGGCCGGACTGACCGAAGTGATTCTGCCCGCCCGCAACGCCCCCGACCTGGACGAGGTCCCGGCCGACGTGCGCGAGCACATGACCTTCCATCCGGTCAGCACGGTCCAGGAAGTGCTGGCGCTGGCGCTCGAACCCGAATCGCTGGCGAAGGCCGCTTAGGCATGGAACTACCGAATGGCACCCTCGTGAGGAGTCATCGTACGGAACCACAAGTAGTAAATCGGCAAGCCCGCGAGAACGACTGCAAATGTGATCCCCGTCCACACCGGGTCCTGGTATAACGCGTTGACCACCAGATAGATCGCGGCGGCGATGAAGACGGCCGGCACGAACGGATATCCCACCACCTTGTACGGCCGGTTCAGGTTCGGCTGTGATTTGCGCAGCGTGTAGATGGCGGCCACGCTGAGCGCGTAGAACGGCCACATCGCCAGCACGAACGTATCGGTGAGTTGCTCGAAGGTTTGCGTCATCACCATTGCCACGCCAAGCACGGTCGCCAGCGTGATCGCCACATGCGGCGTCTTCCAGGTGGGATGCACTCTCGCGATCGGCGCAAACAACATTCTGTCGTCGGCCATGGCGAAGAAAATGCGGGGCGAGGCGAGCATGCTGCCCATCAGCGATCCGAAGGTGGAGATCATCACGATGACGGCGATGAACGA
>JANOZI010000581.1:0-1748 GCA_031429375.1 Acidobacteriota bacterium
GGGCTTGTTGAGCGCCGAGCAGTACGAGCGGATCAAGCCGGAGCTGCAGGTCGAGTTGCGCCGCACCAATCTGTTCCTCCGTCTCGTGCTGTTCGTCTTCAGCATGCTGATTCTGCAGTCGGTGTTTGGCCTCGTCGCGATCTTCGTGGACATCAGGAACCAGACGCCGGCGGCAGTCCTGTGCGCCGTTGCCGCGGTGTTTTTCTTCTGGCTGGCGGGTTATCTCGTGACTCGCTATCGGCTCTACCGGTTTGGCATCGAAGAGGCCGCGGCGGTGGCGGCGATTCTCTTGATGGGGGTGAGTGCCGCGGTCGGCTGGTCGGGGGCGCGGGGCGGTTCCAATGCCATCATCGCGGCCGGAATGATTGGCGCGGCGGCCGTCGCGGTGGCGGTATTTGTCAGGTTCGGATACCTCTACGCCGCCATTGCCGCAACTGCGCTCGTCACGGCGTTGCCGTTCCAGTACGGCCAGTCCGAAATCGCCCCTCGTCTCGCGGCGATCGTCATCCTCGCGGTGGTTGCCGCCGTCACGCGGATCAAACATTCCGAATACGGCGACGAGCATCCCGGCGACACCTGCGCGCTGCTGGAGGCGGGTGCGTGGGTCGGCATCTACTGCCTGGTGAACTTGCAGATCTTCACGCGGATCGATCGGTCGTCGTGGTTCTACTGGGCCACCTACGCCGGCATCTGGATTCTGCCGCTGGTGGGGCTGTGGCTGTCGTTCCGGGGCCGGCACCGGATGCTGCTCGATGTCAGCATCCTGATGCTGCTCGCCACCCTGATGACGAACAAGTTGTACCTCGGCAGTGCCCGATACCCCTGGGATCCGATCGTGTTCGGGCTGCTGCTGATGGGCGCCGCGATCGCGATCAAACGTTGGCTGGCGGCGGGCGAGGACGGCTCTCGCGACGGCTTTACGGCGACGCGCGTGCTGGCGTCAGACAAAGCCAAGGTCGGCGCTTTCAGCATCGCGTCGCTCGCGCATCCGGCGGCGTCGGATCCGCAACCAGCCAGCGCGCCGGCCGACCCAATCGGCGGCGGCGGACGCTCAGGCGGCGCGGGCGCCAGTGGCTCGTTCTGAAAGGCGACGAAGTTGAAAGTTGAAAGTTCGAAGTTGAAAGTGTTGGTTTAGAGTTCAGTTCAAAGTTCACAGTTTCAGTTGCCGGAGGAACGACATGACGATCCGCATTCTCGCCGCAACCATGATCGCGTGCGCGCCGCTTGTGGCGCTCGCGCAGCAGCCCAAGGCCGCCACCTACATTACGGATGAAGAAGTGAAGTTGATCAACGCCAGTCCGGGCGTCGATCGGCAGATCGTCAACGTCGACATCGGCAAGTCGAACCTCGCGGTCGGCATCATTCATCGCGGCAAGACCGGCGCGCCGGCGGCGGGCGCCACCGCGGCGGCCCCGGCCCCGGCTGCGGCAGCAGCAGCGGAACCATGCGGCGTGCGTGCAGCCGCGCCTCCGCCGGCCGGCACCGCGAGCGGCATCTCACACGAGGGGCAGACCGAGACTTACATCATCGTGTCGGGCAGCGGCACCCTCGTCACCGGCGGTCGCATTGTCAACGGCCGAAAATCCGCGCCGGAAAGCTCGGTCACGAAGGTGCTGAACGGGCCGTCGTGCAGCGGCCCGATCGACGGCGCCGATGTGGTCAAGAAGGTCGTCAAGACCGGCGACATCATCATCATTCCCGCGGGCGTGCCTCACGGCTGGACCGACATCGCCGATCACGTGGACTAC
>JANOZI010000582.1:0-2489 GCA_031429375.1 Acidobacteriota bacterium
CGATCGGAGTGGGCTCCAACGGCGACCATCGCCAGCGCCGCGGCAATGTACGGAATCGCCGAGAGCAGTGCGACTTCGACGTTGTTTCGGCCGGAATAGGACTTGACGATCTGGGGGAGCCAAAAACTGATGCCGTACAACGCCACCTGAAGACTGAAGCTGAGGGCGCTGAGCCGCCAGACGGTCGGGTGCAGCACGGCCGCACGAAGACTCACATGTCCCCGACGCCCGATCTCGGCTGCCTCCGCCTGCATCGTCACATGCAGGAATTCGCGCTCCGCCGGCGACAGCCACTTCGCCTCCGCCGGCCGGTCGGTCAGAACAAACAGCGTAGTGATGCCAAGGAGCACTGAAGGAGTACCCTCGGCCACGAAGATCCACTGCCAACCTGCCAGGCCATTCACGCCATCGAGCGTGAACAGGGCGGCGGACAACGGACCGCCGACGATTCCGGAAACGGCGGCCGCGGTCATGAAACGCGAAATCGCGGACGCGCGCGCTGCGGCCGGAAACCACTGGCTCAGATAGTAAATGACCCCTGGGAAGAATCCCGCCTCCGCGACGCCCAGCAGAAAGCGAAGCGCATAAAACTGCGCCGGGGTTTCGACGATCGCCATCGCGGACGAGATCAGGCCCCAGGTGATCATGATCCGCGCGATCCAGATTCGCGCGCCGGTGCGAGCCAGGATCAGGTTGCTCGGTACTTCAAAAAGAAAATAGCCGAGAAAAAAAATGCTGGTGCCGAAGCCGTAGACGGTGTCGCTGAAGCCAAGCTCCGACTTCATCTGGAGCTGCGCGAAGCCAACGTTGATTCGATCGAGATAGGCCGCTACGTACAACACGAACAGGTACGGGATCAGGCGGCGGGAGACCTTTCGCGCGGTCGCGGATTCGAGTTGCATCTGCCCGACGAGTATCGGGACGCGGCAGGCCGGCGTCAAACGAGAAATTCTTGTGACAGTAATCAGATGCGCTCGTGGCTTACCACGACGAGGCCGGGGCCGCCGCGGACCGAGTAGGCGGACGCAGCCTCGAGCGCGATTTGGACCACAGCCTCGGCCAGCGGCGCCTCCGATTGCCGCCGCCTGCACGCCACGACCGGCAACGGTGCCAGCTCCGGCACGCCTGTGAGTGCGATCAGCTCGCCGGAATCGAGCGCCGGCGCGATGGCCGCTCGCGGCAGTGTTGCGAGGCCATACCCGGTTCGCACCAGCGACACCATCGCGGCAATCGAAGAGATCGGATTGATGCGGGCGACCGAGTAAGGTCCAAGCTTGGCCACGACATCGCGGTACACCAGCGAGCCGCGCAGGAACGTCAAGATCGGCAAGCCGGCGAGCAGCTCGGCATCGGTGACGTGCGCGTGTTCCTCCGTAGCGGCGTGGGCGGTAATCCACGCCATCGGGAACTCACAAATCGGACTGCTCTGGATCGCCGGATTCGCAAGCGCTTCGGCCGTGAGCGCGAGGTCGATGTTCCCGTTCAGCAACTCCTCGTGAAGGTCGGCGGTAATGTAAGAGTGGATCTCCACCCGCACCTTCGGGAACCGCTCCCGGAGTCGCCCTAATAGTTCCGGTAACCAGGTGTGGACGACGGCCTCGATCACTCCGACGGCGATGAATCCGCCGTAACTCGCTCGGTCGGAGATCGCCTCCAGCATTTGCGCCGAGATACCGAGCAACTGCTCCGCATATTTCAGAAGCTCTTCGCCGGAATGTGTGAGCGTGACCGTCCGGTTGTCACGCTCGAAGAGCTTCACGCCGAAATCCTCTTCGAGCGTGGCAATTCGGGCGGAGATCGCTGCCTGCGTGGTGTAGAGCTTCTCCGCCGCGGCGGTAAAGCTGTGCAGGCGCGCTACCCAGACGAAGGCTTCGATGAAGCGCAGGTTCATGGAGCGCCCATCATACGGCGGCGCCGTGTAACGCAGACGCCCTTCGCGACACTTCCTACCAGGCGCACGGTTAGACAGCGGACAACAAGGCGGGCCTCGACGCTCTCGCGGTCCGGCTGGAGCGATCCAACGTATGAGAAATGGAGTCAAGCGAATGCGAAAGATTGTCGTGACCCTCACCATCAGCCTCGTCGCAGGAATGACGCTGCTGGCGCAGTCATCAGGGCGCCACAGGCCCCCAGCCAAGAGTCAGACCGACCACCAAGCAAGCATTGGACACGCGCTGAGCGCCAAATACGGTGATTTGCAATGGCAGACCATGGTTGCCGAATTGGGTGCCGACTCCCCCCAGATTTCCATCCTCCGGGTCGATCCGAAGACCCAGGCCACGCAGCTGCTCATTCGAGTGCCGAAGCAGATGCACGTCCCGATGCATTGGCACAGCGCAAACGAGACCCACACGGTCATACAGGGGACGTGGGTGTTCGAGCATGAGGGCGTGCGAGACCAACTCGGACCAGGCAGCTTCAATTACCTCCCGGCCAAGATGCAGCACCAAGCCTGGGGATCAAACGACGCGCTGGTGTTCATCACGGTG
>JANOZI010000583.1:0-2684 GCA_031429375.1 Acidobacteriota bacterium
CTTGCCGTCTTTCAACGACAGCTTGTGCACGCGCTCGAGAGCGTGATCCGCGATGAACGCGAAGCCGTCATCGCCCTTGCGCGAGATGCCAATGTCCCACGGGTTCCAGCCCTCGACCTTGATCTCACGCTGGTAATTCAGGTTCTTGTCGAACACCTGCAAGCGGTGGCCCTCGCGATCGATGATGTAGAGGTTCTCTTGCGCATCGACCGCGAGCTTGTGCGGCAGCACCCATTCGCCAGGGCCGTTGCCCTTGTCTTCGGGTCCGCCTTTGCCCTTGCCGACTTGCTTGATGAACTTGCCGGTCCTGTCGAACAGCACGACGCGGTTGTTGCCGTAGCCGTCGGTGACGATGATGTTGCCGTTCTTCAACACCGCGATGCCCGACGGCAAGTCGAAGTGCGTGGCATCGTTCCCCTTGACGTCGGTGGTGCCGAGCTGCATCAGGAACTTGTCGAGTTTCGGGCTGAGCTTGACGATCCGATGCGCGTCGCGCTCGATCATGTAGACATTGCCCTCCCAGTCGACCGCGCCCGAGTGCTGCCAATTGGGGTTGAGCTTCTTGCCGTTGAGCTCCTGATCGCCGCCGGCCATCACGAGGTGACCGGCGGTGTCGAACACCATGATCGGCTTGGCGCCGCGGTTGAAGACGTAGATGCGATCCTGCGCGTCGATGGCCACGCCGGAAATGCCCGGCTGATTGGTGGGACCGCCCGGGTTGGCCGCGGCTCCCCCAGTGGGCCGTCCCGTCGCGCGGCGCGCGGCGGCCTGCGCTTCCCGTTCCGCCGGCGGTGGCGGCGCGTCCTTCAATCCGAAGAATTCACCGGGCGGCAGCTTCGGCCAGTTGGGCACGAGCCGGTAGCCGCCATCGCCCTGCGCGCGCGCGCCGCTCGCGGTCAGCGTCAACGCCGCAGCAAGAATCGACAGGACTAGAATTCGTCGTATCATATTTTACCTTTTGGCCGCCATCGCGCCGTCGCTCGCATGAAGCATTCGCGAGCGGAGGCGGATGCCTGCTGTCTTTCGGATGGAGAGAATACACCACATGACACGCCGCTGGAGTCTTGCCATCCTGGTGCTCGCGCTTGGCTCGGCCACGCTCGGCGCGCAACAAGTGCCGAAGGGCCAGATGCCCGCGCTCGGCCGGCCCACCGAGAGCGGCGACCAGGTGCCGCTGCTAGACTTCGACACCTATTTCCTCGGCAAGTGGACGTTCGAGTGGTCGATGCCCGAAACGCCGCTCGGCCCGGCTGGCGACTACACGGGCACCACGACGTACTCGAAGGTCGACGGTCGTTTCTACGAAGCGGTGACCGAAGGCAAAGGCCCGGCGGGCCCGTTCAAGACGCGGGAGCTGATCGCGTATCACAAGGAAAACAAAACGATGGCGCGCCAGATCACCGACTCGCGCGGGCTCTCGCGATTGGAATTTGGTCCGGTCGGCGGCGACCTCGGCGGGATCTACAACTTGCTCTACGAGAGCGCGCCGTTCACCGCCGGCGGGAAGACGATCCGCGTGAAGAACACGCTGCGCCTGATGTCGCCGCTCAGCTACCGCGTGGCGGCGAGCATCTCGGTGGATGGGGGCCCGTTCACCAACCTCGGAAATCCGTGGTGGCAAAAAAGCCCTTAACAGAAGCTCAAGAGCAAAAAACAGATCTTCTGAACTTCGGTTTTACTTCTTCATCTCAATCTTGATCGTCTTCAGTACTTCTGCTTTCGGCTCGAGCTCCGTCTTGCCGGCCGGGTACTTGTTGACGGTAAAGATGTGCGCGAGAATGTCGGCCTTCTGCGCGTTGGTCACGGTGTTGGGACCCGTCGGCGGCATCGAGATGCGGATGCGCTCGTAGAGATCGCCCACGCTGAGGTCGTTCCAGTTACCGCCGAAGTCGGCGCCGGCCAGCGCCGGGGCGAAGCCGTCGCCGCCGAGGTCGCCGCCGTGGCAACTCGAGCAGTTGTCCTTGTAGGCAAGCTCGCCGCGCTTGGCCTGTTCTTCGGTGAACACGCCATCCCAGACCGTCTTTGCCGCGCCAGCCGGGGCGGCCGCGGCAGCCCCCTGCTCGGCGCGCACCGGCGGCAGCGCGACGGTCACCGTCCAGATGGCAGCCAGAGATAAGAATGCGGTACGAATCTTCATGCCCCTGATTGTACCAAAAACCCGTCATCGTAGATTCGTCACCTTCGGCGACTGCTCGGCTCGGCCTGCGGCCCCGTGGAAGTCGTTCGCTGCCCCTGTCCTGAGCGAGCATCCGGTGGCCGCGCCATCAGGATGCGAGCCGAAGGGCGCTCACTCCTGGGACTTGCTTCGCTCGTGGCGTGCCCATAACCACGCCGCGCCGCGGACGCCGCTGGCATCGCCGTGGGCCGCCTTCACCAGTTTCGTGTCGACGCGGTCGCTGAATACGAACCGCTGCCACATGGCGGGGACATTGGCGTAGAGGCGAGCGATGTTCGACAGCCCGCCGCCGAGCACGATCACATCGGGATCGATCACGTTAATCACGCTGCCGAGCGCACGCGCGAGTCGCTCTTCGTAGCGCGCCAGGCACGCCGCGGCCGCCGGCTCTCCCGCAGTCGCGCGCGCGGCGATCTCGACGGCGTCTACATCAGGCGGGTCTGAAGAACCGCCTCTACGTTCGGCGTCTTGTTCGCGCTCTTGTAGAGGCGGGTCTTTAGACCCGCCT
>JANOZI010000584.1:0-2674 GCA_031429375.1 Acidobacteriota bacterium
CCGTTCATCGCGCGCGGCTCGATGCAGTCGTGCCGCGATCACGGCGAGCTGCGCCTCGAAGGCAAGGAGTACGTGGTGCAGGACGGCGACATCATCAACTTCCGGCACGCCACTTAGCGGCCAACAGGATGGCCGCGCCGCAGTCTGTCAGCATCGTGGTGCCCGCCTTCAACGAAGGCCCCGGCATTGGATCGGTCGTGACCGCGCTGCGGGCGGCCGCGCCGTGGCACGAAGTGCTGGTAGTGGACGATGGGTCGACCGACGGCACCGGGCAGGCGGCCCGCGACGCCGGCGCGCGGGTTATCGTCCATCCCTACAACAAGGGCAACGGCGCGGCGGTCAAGACCGCGATTCGCAGCACCGACAGCGATTGGCTGGTGGTGTTCGACGCCGACGGCCAGCACCGGCCGGAGGATGCGGTTCGCATCGCCGCCCGCCTTGGCGAGTACGATCTGGTCGTCGGCGCGCGATCGGTCGAGACGCAGGCGAGCGCCGGCCGGCGGTTCGGCAACGCCATGCTGAACAGCATCGCGAGCTACCTCACTGAACGCCCGATCCCGGACCTGACGTCGGGTTTTCGCGGGGCACGGCGCGATGGCCTGCTCGAATTCATCCACCTGCTGCCGAACGGGTTTTCCACGCCCACCACCAGCACGCTGGCCTTCATCAAGGCCGGTTACAATGTGGCGTTCGAGCCGATTGGCGCGCTGCCGCGGACGGGCACGTCGAAGATTCGGCTCGCGAGCGACGGCGCAAAATTCTTTCTCATCCTGCTGAAGGTCATCACCATTTTCAGCCCGCTTCGGATCTTCGCGCCCATCAGCGCCGTCACGTTCGCCGTGGGCGCCGCCTACGGGCTGTGGAACTTTGCCTATTACCAACGCTTCCCCAACGGCGCCGTGTTGCTGATCATGTTCGCGGTGATGGTGCTGCTCGTCGGCCTGGTGTCTGAGCAGATTTCGTCGCTGCGGTTCGAGGGCCGCCGCTAGTACATGAAGACGCTCGTCCTCGTGCCGACCTACAACGAGCGGGAGAACATTCCGATCCTGGTGCAGGACATCCTCAAGGTGCCCGGCACCGTGGTCTTGGTGCTCGACGATCAATCGCCCGACGGCACCGGGGCGGTGGCCGATGCGCTGGTCCTCGAGTACCCCGGCCGGGTCAACGTGCTCCACCGCACCGGACAGCGTGGGCTGGGCGTGTCCTACCTCGAAGGCTTTCAGCACGCGATCAAGAGCGACGCGGACTATGTCGTCCAGATGGACGCCGACTTGTCGCACGATCCGAAGTACCTGCCGGACCTGATCGCGATGGCGGCGGCGGGCGCCGATCTCGTGATCGGGTCGAGGTACCTCAACGGCATCAGCGTCGTGAACTGGCCGCTGCGCCGGATCATCCTCAGCTCGTTTGCCAACTTTTATATCCGCACGGTCACGGGCCTGGGGCTGCGCGACATCACCGCCGGGTTTCGCTGCTGGCGGCGGCCCGCGCTCGCCCGGCTGCCGCTCAATAAGATCGGATCCGAGGGGTACGCCTTTCTGCTCGACGTCACGTTCATGGCCGCCCACGCCGGGCTGCGGATCGAAGAGTCGCCGATCATCTTCGTCGAACGCCGCCAGGGCGCCTCCAAGCTGTCGAGCGGTGTCATGCTCGAATCGCTGCTCGCGCCGTGGAAACTGATCCTCCGGCACGGCCGGGTCCGGGCGCGGCAGCACGACGGTTCGGAGTAAAGTGGCCACATGCCCGGGCTGAGCGTGTTCTTCCCCGCGTACAACGACGCCGGCACGATCGCGAGCCTGGTGATCACCGCGGTGCAGGTCGCCGGCACGCTGACGCCCGATTTCGAAGTGATCGTGATCAACGACTGCAGCCAGGACGACACGCCGCGTATTCTCGACGAGCTCGCCCGCGTCTACCCCGGCCGCGTCCGCATCGTTCACCACTCCTCGAACCGCGGCTACGGCGGCGCGCTGCGCACGGGCTTCGCGACGGCGTCGAAAGACTTCGTCTTCTATACCGACGGCGACGGGCAGTACGACCCGTCGGAGATGAAGGTGCTGTGGGAGAAAATGTCGGACGATGTGGATTGGGTGAATGGCTGGAAGATCAGCCGATCCGATCCGCTGCATCGCATCATCATCGGCAAGATCTACCATCACACCGTGAAGCTGCTGTTCGGCCTGAAGGTCCGGGATGTCGATTGCGACTTCCGCTTGATGCGGCGGTCGATTTTTGACGTCGTGCACCTCGAAAAAAACAGCGGCGTGATTTGCCTGGAGATGATGAAGAAGTTCCAGGACGCCGGCTTTCGCGTTGCCGAAACGCCGGTGCATCACTATCACCGCGCGCACGGCAGGTCGCAGTTCTTCAACTTTCCGCGGATCCTGCGCACCGTCATCGACGTGATGAAGCTGTGGTGGCTGCTGGTCGTCAGGCACGAGCACCTCAAGGCCAAGCCGGTCGGCGAGGCGAGGCCCCAGGCGAGGCGATCGTAGATGGCCGGTGCTGAGTTTTATGGCGGCCGGCGCGTGATGATCACCGGTGGGCTGGGCTTCATCGGCAGCAACCTGGCCCACCGGCTGGCCGCGCTCGGCGCCGACGTGTTGCTGGTCGACTCGCTGATCCCGGATTACGGCGGCAATCTCTTCAACATCGCCGGCATCGAAGACAAGGT
>JANOZI010000585.1:0-1851 GCA_031429375.1 Acidobacteriota bacterium
CCGAAATCGGCGTGCGGCTCGCGCTCGGCGCCAACCCCTGGCAGGTGTTCAGCCTCGTGATCGGCCAGGGCCTGCGGCTGGCGATCGTGGACGTCGCAATCGGGCTGGGCGTCGCGGTCGTGGCCACGCGGCTGCTGCGCGGCCTGCTCTTCAATACCAGCGCCACCGATCCGCTGATTTATGCCTCGCTCGCGTTGTTGCTGCTGACGATGGCGGGCGTGGCGGGTTATGTTCCGGCTAGGCGCGCGATGCGGGTCAACCCGAGGCGCGCGTTGCGCTCCGAGTAGTGATGCGCTGATCCCCGATTCCCGAAGACATGATCAAACTGAATAACATCGAAAAATCCTACCGGCACGGCCTGTCTCAAACCTTTGTGCTGCGCCGCGTCAACGCCGAAATCAAGCAAGGCGACTTCGTCTCGATCATGGGGCCGTCGGGCGCGGGCAAGAGCACGCTGCTGCACATCCTGGGCATGCACGACAGCGCGTGGACCGGCGAATACTGGCTGTTCGACGACCCGATTCACCAGCTGTCGGCGAAAGACCGGATGCGGGTGCAGAAGCAGCACATCGGGTTCGTGTTCCAGAGCTACCACCTGCTCGACAACCTGACCGTCTACGAGAACATCGACCTGCCGTTGTCGTACCGCGACGTCAAGAAGGCCGAGCGCGAAGGCATGGTCGCCGACATCCTCGACCGCTTCAACATCGTCGGCAAGAAGGACCTGTTTCCGAACCAGCTGTCGGGCGGACAGCAGCAGCTGGTCGCGATCGCCCGCGCGGTGGTGGCCAAGCCGACGCTGATCCTGGCCGACGAGCCGACCGGCAATCTCCACACCGATCAGGGCAAAGAGATCATGGAGCTGTTCCGCCGCCTCAACGAGGCCGGCACCACCATCGTCCAGGTCACGCACTCGCAGGCGAATGCCGCGTACGGCCGGCGCGTCATCAATCTGAAGGACGGCTGGATCGTCGATGAGAACTGATCCGCCGTCCCGGATCCTCATCGCCGACGACCAGGCCGACGTCATCGAAGCACTGCGGTTGTTGTTGAAGCCCGAAGGCTTCGTGATCGACACCGCCACGTCGCCCCCGCAGATCCTGCGCGCGCTCGAGTTGAAGGACTACGACGTGGTCCTGATGGACCTCAACTACACGCGCGACACCACCTCGGGCGAAGAAGGCCTCGACCTGCTGCAGCGGATCCACACCGGTGACGAGTCGTTGCCGGTCGTGGTCATGACGGCGTGGGGCACGGTCAATGTCGCGGTCGAAGCGATGCGGCGCGGCGCGCGCGACTTCATCCAGAAGCCGTGGGAGAACGAGCGGCTGCTCGCGATTGTCCGCACCCAGACCGAATTGGGCCGCGCGATCCGCCGCGGCCGCCAGCTCGAAGCCGCCAACCAGGCGCTGCAGGCCGACGGGCGCTCGCCGATCCTGGCCGAATCGGCGGCGATGCGCCCGGTCCTCGAGATGATCGCGCGGGTCGGGCCGTCGGATGCGAACGTCCTGATCACGGGAGAGAACGGCAGCGGCAAGAGTCTCGTGGCCCAGGCCCTGCACGCGGTGTCGCCGCGCGCCGGCCGGCCGATGGTCACCGTCAATGCGGGCGGCATGGCGGAAGGCGTGTTCGAGTCGGAGCTGTTCGGGCACCTCAAGGGCGCGTTCACCGACGCCAAGGCGGACCGCGTCGGCCGGTTCGAGCTCGCCGACGGCAGCACACTGTTTCTCGACGAAATCGCCAACGTCCCGATGACGCAGCAGCAGAAGCTGCTGCGCGTCATCGAAACCGGCGAATTCGAACGGCTCGGCTCGTCGAAGACGCGCAAGGTGAGCGTGCGGCTGATCTCGG
>JANOZI010000586.1:0-3931 GCA_031429375.1 Acidobacteriota bacterium
CGACGGCAATCCGAACGTCACGCCCGAAGTCACGCGGCAAGCGTGCCTGCTTCACCGCTGGATGGCCGCTGACCTGTACCTGCGTGAGCTGGATGCGCTACGCGAGGAGCTCTCGCTGTCAACCGCCACTCCGTCGCTGCGCGCGGCTGTCGGCGGCGCTCCGGAACCCTATCGCGCGCTATTGCGGCAGGTCCGCGACCGCATGACTGCGACTCGCAACTGGACCGAAGCCTCTCTCCAGCAGGAGACGCCGGCCAGTGCCGACGTCTATCTCGCCGTCGAGCCTTTCGACGCGGCGCTGCGCCTCTGTTACGAGTCGCTGACGGAGCTCGGGCAGGGGCTGATCGCGGACGGCCGGCTCACCGATCTGCGGCGCCGTGTCGCCACGTTCGGGCTGACACTCGCCCGGCTCGATATTCGCCAGGACGCAGGCCGCCACACCGGCGCGCTCAGCGCGATTACTGGCTCACTCGGCCTCGGACGATATGGTGACTGGGACGAGGCGGCTCGACTCGAGTTCCTCACTCGCGAGATTGCGCTCGGGCAGATGCGGATTCCCGACGACGTGGCGGGCGATCACGAGGTGACCGATACGCTCGACACGTTCCGCACCATCGCGCGGATTCCACCAGAGTCGCTCGGCGCCTACGTCATCACGATGGCGAGTCGCGCGTCGGACGTACTGGCGGTGGAGTTGTTACAACGGGTGTCCGGCATGGCGGCGCCCCTGCGCGTCGTTCCGCTGTTCGAGACCTCGCGCGATCTGCAGAACGCCGGAGCCATCGTCGATACACTGCTGGCGATGCCTGGCTATCGCGCGCGCATCGACGGCCGGCAGGAAGTGATGATCGGCTACTCCGACTCGGCCCAGGATGTTGGCCGTCTTGCCGCAGGCTGGGACCTCTACCGCGCACAGGAGCAGATCGTTGCGGCCACCCGGACGCATGGCGTGAAGCTGACGCTCTTTCATGGCCGCGGCGGCAGCGTCGGCCGCGGCGGCGGGCCGACGCATCTTGCGATCATGTCGCAGCCCGCCGGCTCGATTGACGGCACACTGCGCGTGACCGAGCAGGGTGAGATGCTGCAAGCGCTGTTCGGCCTTCCCGATATCGCGCTGCGGACACTCGAGATCTACACCAGCGGCACACTCGAGGGCTGGCTGTTGCCGGTGTCGGCGCCGCGACCCGAGTGGCGGGCATGCATGGACCGGTTACACGATGCCGCCGCGGCGAGTTATCGCGCGCTCGTACACGATCATCCGCATTTCGCCGAGTATCTCCGCGCGGCCACGCCGTACTCGGAGCTCGCGCGCATGAACATCGGCAGCCGTCCCGGCCGCCGGCCGGGCCACGGTGACGACGAGGGCGTGACCAGCCTGCGTGCCATCCCGTGGCAGTTTGCCTGGACCCAGACGCGTTTGATTCTCGGCGCCTGGCTCGGCGTGGAAGACGCGTTAGACGAGGCATTCGCCCGAGGTGAACGCGATCAGATCCGCGAGATGTATCGCGAGTGGACGCACTTCCGCAGCGCGATCGATTTGATTGAAATGGTGCTGGCGAAGACGGACGGCCGCATCGCCGCCGAATACGATCGGCAACTGGTCCCGTCAGATCTTCAGGCGATCGGCGCCGACCTGCGTCTTCGACTGCAGCGCGCCAGTGCGGCCGTGCGCGAGGTGACCGGGCACGCCGAGTTGCTCGAATCGAATCCGGTGCTGCGGCGATCGATCGAGGTCCGCAATCCCTACGTGGATCCCATCAACATCGTGCAGGTAGAACTCCTCCGGCGCTCGCGCCTTCGAGACGATGAGGATGTGAAAGCCGCGCTGCTGGTCACGGTCAATGGCATCGCGGCTGGCATGCGGAATACCGGCTGACCGACGGCAGTCAGAATCCAGCTCGCAATGTGGTCACTCAGAAACGAAGTCCCTGAGCGAGCGAACATGCGGTGCGAGTAGCGGCCGCCTTCGGCTCGACGCGCGCGGTCAGAGGAAATACCGCTGCCGGTCACGGTCGGCTACCGGCCCGAGGCCGGCGCGCCCGGCAGCGCAAAGACCATCACGCGCGGAGCCACGGTCTTGTCTCCGAGGAAACCGCCGCCACTCACGACCAGCGCCACGTACTGCCGGCCGTCACGGCCCAGGTACGACATCGACATCGCGTGGGCCGCGGCGCCGACGTTGACCGACCACAGCTCGCGGCCGGTGCGCGAGTCGAAGGCGCGGAACTTGTCGTCGAGCGTGCCGCCGACAAACACCAGGCCGCCCGCGGTGGCCATCGGACCGCCAAGCAGCGGCGTGCCGGCGTCCTTGATGCCGAGTTTCTCGACCTCGTCGAACGACCCGAGCGGAACGCGCCAGGCGACCTCTCCAGTGTTGACGTCGACCGCCGACAACTCGCCCCATGGCGGCTGCGAGCACGGCCAGAACCGCTCTTCATCCCAGAACTTGTAACGCCGCGCGACGGGCATTGTCGCGGGATCGGCATCGCGCACGATCTGGAAGACCTCGCCGAGGCTCATCGTCGCGGCAAACAGGTAGCCGGTAGACGGGTCGTACGCGGGCCCGTGCCAGTTGGCGCCGCCGAGCGTGCCT
Organism: Acidobacteriota bacterium; assembly: GCA_031429375.1. Taxonomy (GTDB): domain Bacteria; phylum Acidobacteriota; class Vicinamibacteria; order Vicinamibacterales; family UBA2999; genus 12-FULL-67-14b. The sequence continues at coordinate 2,594 of JANOZI010000586.1, forward strand.
GGAAACATGATGCTCGGCCGCTCGCTGAACGGCAGATACAAGCCGCCGGTGCGCAGGCCGCCATCGCGCTGCAGCATCTCCTGGCAGAACTTGGTGTGCTCGGGCGTAATGCGGGCAATGTCCGCGGGAGAGAAATTCGCGCGCGCCAGCGGTGGCGGCTTCACCGGAAACGGCTGCGTCGGCCACGGCACTTCGCCGGCCGTGAAGCCATCCTGCGGCACAGCGCGCTCTTCCACGCCGTGAATCGGCTCGCCGGTTTCACGATTGAGGATGAACAGCAGGCTCTGCTTGGTGATCTGCGCCACGGCAGGAATGGTGCGCCCGTCTCGCTTGACATCGACGAGCACCGGCGGCGCGTTCAGGTCGTAGTCCCACACGTCGTGATGCGTCGTCTGGAAATGCCACTTCGGCTTGCCGGTCGTGGCGTCGAGTGCGACCAGGGTGTCGCCATACAGGTTCGACCCAGGGCGATCGCCGCCGTAGTAGTCATAACTGACGCAACCGATCGGAAGGTAGACGATGCCGCGACCGACGTCGACTGTCATCAAGCCCCAGACGTTGCCGCCCGAACGATCGCGCCACGTCTCGCCGGGCCACGCCTCGTGCCCGGGATCACCCGGGCGGGGCACCGTGTGGAACGTCCACAGCAATCGCCCGGTGCGCGCACTCCAGCCGCGCACGTCACCGGCAGGACCGAGCGCGGGCTGTTCCTGCACGCGCGAGCCGGTGATGATGATGTCCTTGTAAAACACCGGCGGCGACGTTAATCCATAGTTGGCCTGTGGAAAACCGTCCGCCATACCAGTGCGCATGTTCACCGCGCCGCGCTGGCCGAACGACTCCGATGGCGTCCCGGTCTCGGCATCGAGTGCGAGCAGATAGCCGCCGGTCGTGCCGATGAAGATCGTTGCCGGCATCGTGGCGTCGGCCGGCCGATAGGAAAGGCTGCGCTGTCCTGGCGTGCCGTAGTTGTCCGGGATCTGATAGCCCCAGATCTCCTTTCCGGTTTCAGGCTCGAGCGCCACCGCGCGACTGAATGGCGTGGTCACGTACATCCGCCCGTTGACGACGAGCGGCGTGATCTGCGACATGCGCGGGCGTGCCGGCGCGCCTTGCGTCGAAGCGATCGTCAGCGACTCGCCGGGGCGCATCATGTCGTATTTCCACGCGAGCCGCAGCGACGCCACGTTGCCGGCCCGAATCTGCGTGAGCGGCGAGAAGCGGTGGCCGGCGGGGTTCTGGCCGATCAACGGCCAGTCGCCATTGGTGGCTGGCGCGGCCGTCGCCGCCCGCGGCCGCGGCGGCGGGCCTGCTTGCGGCGGCGGTGGCGCTAGCGGC
>JANOZI010000587.1:0-2091 GCA_031429375.1 Acidobacteriota bacterium
CTACGGCCCCGATCCGTACGAGGTGCGGCCGGGCGCGACCACCACCAGCAAGGAATGGTTCCGCCCCAACCCGCCGCTGCCCTTCATCAAGTGGGGCCCGCGCAACAACACCAACATCCAGCAATCCGCGGTGCTGTTCTCGCTGAGCCACGTGGCGAAGAACAGGGAAACCTTTCTCGAGAATTACTGGCTAAAGAACAAGCGATCGATTGCCGAAGGCACCGACGGCCCGACCAACGCGTGGATCATCCCCGCCGGTCAACGCCGCAAGGCCGACACCGCCGATGCGGTGAACGAGCTGATGCGGCAGGGCCTCGAGATTCACAAGGCCGGCGCGGCGTTCAAGGCGGGCACTGTGAGCGTGGCCGCCGGCGATTACGTGGTGCGCGGCGATCAGCCGTTCCGCACGCTCGCCGAGATGTACTTCTCGATCCAGAACTATCCGCCGCAGAATCCCAGCCCCTACGACGACACCGGCTGGACGTTCCAGTTCATGCGCAACATCAAGATTGCCGCGGTCACCGACAAGGGGATCTTCACGCAGCCGATGACGCGCGTCACCGGTCCGGTGAAGGCGCCGGGCGGCATCGACCCCTCGACTGCGCTCGGGGCAGGTGGCCTGGCCACGCTTGTCGTCGAACACACCGCGGACAACAACCTGGTGAGCTTCCGCTTCAAGAATGCCGGCGTGAAGATGAGCGCGGCCGAGGAAGACTTCGAGTTGAACGGCCGGAAGTTCCGCGCCGGTTCGTTGATCGTTCCCAACGCCGATCGCGCGGCGCTCGAACCGATGCTGAAGGACCTCGGGCTGTCGGCATGGGCCGTCGCCACGGCGCCGCCGGTGAAGACACACGACCTCGATATTCCCCGGATCGGCTACGTGCACAGCTGGACGCGCACGCAGGATGAAGGCTGGGTGCGCGCGGCGTTCGATGCGTACGGGATCCCGTACACCTACTTCGCCGATCAGAAGCTCAAGGAGGGGAACCTCCGCGCGAAGTACGACGTCATCGTCTTTCCGCACGTCGGCGGATCGGCGCAGTCGCAGGTCAACGGCATGGCGATGACGGGCAAGACACCGCTGCCGTACCAGAAAACCGACAAGACGCCCAACCTCGGCTACGTCGATCAAACTGATGACATCCGCGGCGGCATGGGCCTCGAAGGGCTGATGAACCTTGCGAAGTTCGTGCAGGAGGGCGGCACGTTGATCACCGAAGGATCGACGGCCACGATCTTCCCGGCCTACGCGGTGACGAGCGGCGTGACCGTGGAAACGCCGGCGACGTTGTTCGTGCGCGGATCGATCCTGCGCAGCAAGTGGACCGACGCGAAGAGCCCGCTCGCGTATGGTTATGACAGCAGCGACCTGCCGGTTTACTTCAACCAGTCGCCCGTGTTGAGCGCCGGCGGCGGCATTCCTCCTGAGTTCGCCGCGTTCTTCGGCGGCGGTGCGGCCAACGCCGGGCTCGGCCAGAACATCACGCCCAACGCCACGCCGCTGCGCATGTCGCCGCTCGAGGCGGAAGACGAGGCGGCGCGCGCCGGCCAGCGGCCGCAGCAGGATGCCGCGGCGGAGTTCCGCAACATGGCGCGGCAGTTCGGCATCAGCTTCGACGAATCACGCCCGCGCGTGGTGTTGTCGTTTCCGCAGAACCCGAACGACATGCTGCTCTCGGGCACGCTGGCCAACGGCCAGTTCCTCGCGAACCGCGCGGCGCTCATCGACGTGCCGCTTGGCAGGGGTCACGTGGTGATGTTTGCGATTCGCCCGTTCTGGCGGTGGCAGACCCAGGGCACGTATTCAATGGGCTTCAACGCGCTGATGAATTGGAACGATCTTGACGCGGGTAAAGCCGATTCGAGAACCACGACCACGCAACAGCCGCAATAGCAACCAGCGTGGTTCCGATCGTCTCGCCCTCAAGTTCCGCTCGTCTCGCCGCGGCGAGGTCGCGGCTGAATGGAGTTGAGCCGCCCATCCTGATCGTCGCCGCCAGCCGCGCGGCGGCCGACGAGTTTGCGCTCGCCCTGGCATCGGAGCGCGGAGCGACGTTTGGTGTTTCGCGTACCGGCTTCACCGAGCTGGCG
>JANOZI010000588.1:0-2445 GCA_031429375.1 Acidobacteriota bacterium
TGGCGACGCGCCTTGAGCGGTGCGGTTTTGAGGTCGTGGTGGCAACCGACGGTCTCGAAGCCGTCATGGCCGGCCGGGAGCTGGTCCAGTGATTCGTCAAGGCTCCCTGCTTGTGATCGACGACAACGAGCCCAACCGGGACGCGGTGTCGCGCCGCCTGCTGCAATGCGGGTATGCCGTGTCGGTGGCGGCCGACGGCGCGGCAGCGCTGGCGCTGCTCGACCAGCAGCCGTTCGACCTCGTGCTGCTCGACGTCGAGATGCCGGGCATGAGCGGGCTCGACGTCCTCGGCCAGATCCGGCTGCGCCATTCGCGCACGAGCCTGCCGGTGATCATGGTCACGGCCCGCAGCAACGGCGAAGAGATCGTCGAAGCGTTCCGGCTCGGCGCCAACGACTACGTGACCAAGCCGATTGATTTTCCCGTGGCGATCGCGCGCATCGGCACCCACCTCTCGCACAAGTGGGTCGTCGAGGACCTGCGCGACAGCGAGGAGCGCTACGCGCTGGCCATCCATGGCGCCAACGACGGGCTGTGGGATTGGAACCTGATTAGCAACGCCGTGCACTGGTCGCCGCGGTGGAAGGCGATGCTCGGCTACGAAGAATGCGAGATCGGCGAGGATCCCGAGGAGTGGTTCAGGCGGGTTCACCCCGAAGACATCGTCTATGTCAAAGAAGCGCTGGACCGTCACCTGGCCAGCGGCTCGGGTCACTACGAGTGCGAGCATCGCCTCCTGCATCGGGATGAAACCTACCGCTGGGTCCGCTGCCGCGGCGCCGGGGTCAGAAGCGTAGACGGCGTGGCGACGCGCCTCGCGGGGTCGTTTACCGACGTCACCGATGCGAAGCTGGCCGACCCGCTGACGGGGTTGCCGAACCGGCTCCTGTTCCTCGACCTCGTCGACCGCGCCATCAAGCGGAGTGGGCGGCGCGCCGAGTACATGTTCGGCCTGCTGGTGCTCGGCCTGGATCGTTTCAAGGTCGTGCAAGACAGCCTCGGGCCGCTGGCGGCCGATCGCCTGCTGGTGGCGGTGGCCAAGCGCCTGCAGGTCAGCCTGCGCTCCACCGACGTGGTCACGCGCGATGAGCCCGGCTACACGCTGGCGCGGCTCGAAGGCAACGAGTTCAACGTGATGCTCGACGACATCAGCGACGTCCGCGACGCCGTGCAGGTGGCGGCGCGGCTGCGGCGCGCGCTCGAAGCGCCGTTCGACCTCGACGGCCACCAGGTGTTCGTGTCGTCGACGGTCGGCATTGCCATCAGCACCAGCGGCTACACCCGGGCCGACGAGATCCTGCGCGACGGCGCGGTCGCGCTCAATCGCGCCACCGCTTCCGGCACCACCTACGAGATTTTCGATCCGGCGATGCGGCACCGCGCGCTGTCGCGGCTGCAGGTGGAGACCGACCTGCGCAAGGCGATCGACAACCGCGAGTTCGAGTTGTACTACCAGCCGATCATCTCGCTGCCCACCGGCCGCATCGCCGGGTTCGAGTCGCTGGCGCGCTGGCATCATCCGCTGCGCGGGCTGCTCGCCCCGGCCGAGTTCATCCCGATCGCCGAAGACACCGGCATGATCGTCGACCTGGGGCGGCTGACGCTGGCCGAATCGTGCCGGCAGATGGCGGTGTGGCTGGCGCAATTCGGCCCGGCGGCGCCGCGGTTCATGTGCGCCAACCTCTCGAGCAAGGAATTCGCCGATACGGAGCTGATGAAAGGCGTCGGCAACATTCTTCAGATCGCCGGCCTGGGCTCGTCGTATTTGAAGCTCGAGATTACCGAAAGCGCTTTTATCCACGACGTCCCGGCGGCGCAGATCACGCTGAAGCGCGCGCAGGCGATGGGCATCGAATGCAGCCTCGATGACTTCGGCACGGGCTATTCCTCGCTCAGTTATCTCCACCGCCTCGAAGTCGCCACCGTCAAGGTGGACCGATCGTTTGTCGGCGAGATGGGTGTCGGCCGCAGCGGGTCGGCGATGGTCCGTTCCATTGTCGCGCTGGCCCACACGCTCGGCCTCAGCGTCGTCGCCGAGGGCGTCGAGACCGCCGAACAGTTTGCCGAACTGCGCAAGGTCGGCTGCGAATACGCGCAAGGGTTCTATTTGTCGAAGCCGGTGACGGCCGAGGCAGCCGGGCTGTTGATCGCGGCGCAGCCGTGGGAAGGCGTTTTGTGTGCGAAAAGCGCATGAAACAGTTGCCAGTTGCCAAGCTCGTAACTGTTCACTGATTTAAGAAACCCGTAAGAACACGGTCCCCGAGCGGTCCGTAATTAATAGACAGAAAGCTCCGAGGAAGGTCAGTTCGCCGATTGACTCCCATCGGGGCTCACTCATACTGTTGAAGGTTGGATATGACAGTTTATCGACGCTTCACACTTTCGCTGGCCGCCGTGTGCGCGCTCGTGTTCTGGCTGGCCGCGCCGGCGGGCCTGGCGCGCGGC
>JANOZI010000589.1:0-3930 GCA_031429375.1 Acidobacteriota bacterium
GTCGCCGCCACCTGGTCCGGGGCAGAAGCGCGCTGGCGAAGGCTGCGGGCGAAGTACCTGTTGTATCGGTAGACTCCGGCAGGCGGGATGATTGGGATGATTGGGGTCATTGGGATGATTAGGGATGATTGGGGTCAGGTCACGAAAATCACATAACGGGATGATTAGGGATAGGCGGCTCCGGCTTTGGCGACCTGTCCCCAATCATCCCAAACTGTGATTTTCGTGACCTGACCCCAATCATCCCCGCGTCAGCTGGCGAGGGACCCTCAGAGCGAAGTATTTACTCTACCGCTGAGCGTGCGCTTGCGGCGGTACATGTCGCGGTCGGCCTGATCGATCAACGGGCCGAACGTTTCCGTGTCTGGCGGCACGATGACGCAGCCGATACTCAGGTCCACGCCGTCGGGTAAATCGCGGACGATGGGCGATTCGAGAAAGGCCTGGCGAATCACCCCCGCCTTTTCCCTGGCCTCCGCCTCGTCGGCCGAGAGCAGCACGAGGAACTCGTCTCCGCCCCAGCGAAAGACATAGTCGGCCTGCCGCGTCCGCGTTCGCAGGATGGCGCCGAGCGTCTCGAGCACCCGGTCGCCGGTGTGATGGCCGCGCGTGTCGTTGATCGCCTTGAAGTGATCGATGTCGAGATAGAGCAGCGACAGCGGCCAGCCGTAGCGGCGGTGCTGCTGCAGCTCGTGATCCGCAATCTCATCGAGAAACCGGCGGTTGTAGCAGCGGGTCAGCGGATCGGTCACCGCCATCGCCTTCATCTCGTCGCGGCCGCGGGCGAGCTCTGCGGCCGCGGTTCGGAGCTCGTCGCTCAAGTCTTCGAAGATCAGCAGGTGCATGCCGAGCACGAGCAAGACGGCCGACACGCCATTGAAGTACGACACGGAAGTCGAGGCGTCACCGAGGCCGCGGTTCGCAATCGCGACCGCTGCGGCAACGTTGTTGACGATCACGATGCCGGCGACGCCAGCGCCGCTCAGCATCGCGCCGATGAAGCGGTAGCGGCGGCCGGCCTTGAAGTACTCCACGGCCGCCCGGATCTGCAGCAGCGTCATCATCACGAAGCCCGAGACGATCACCGCCGCCGGACGCAGGAAGGCGGCTGACACCCCGATCCAGATGACCAGCGCGGCCGCGACGAACAGCGTCCCGCGGCCAGGGACCGCCGCGCTGCGGAACCACAGCGCGCCCCACCTCACGCTCGCGCCGAACGTCATCGCCGCGAGCGCCCATACCGCCATCGCCGGCCGCCCCGTCACGAGCCGGGTAGGACTGTCGCCCGTCCTGACGGCGCCGGAGTCGAAGCTGAGTACGAGCAGCATCACGCTCGCGGCGAGCCAGGCCGTCATCCATGCCAGGACGTAAGGACGCGGGCGGAACAGGTAGAGCAGCAGCAGCGTTGCGGCGGGGCCGAGCATCAGGAACCCGACGACGCGCCTGATCTGCACGGTGACGACCGGCATGGGCCTGACGAGAGGCCAGTCGTCGATGCTCGAGGGTTGAGACCCGAAGCTTGCGGCCTGAACCGCCGGCCAGGCGACGCGCGCATCGTGACCCGGGCGCAAGTGGAAAGCTGCGGCGGTTGCCGCGGCCGGCGCCAGCGCCAGGAACAGCAATGCGACGCGCACCAAACGGGGGATTTGGCTCATCTCTCGAAGCACGACAGGATCAGCCGATCCTAGATCACGTGAAGGTGGCCGGCATCCCCCGGCGCATAATATGTAGGCGCCTCTCCCTGTGAGTTCACGGTCATGATCGGCACGTTGGTTTCCCGCTACCGCATTCTTTCCCGCATCGGTGCCGGCGGTATGGGCGAAGTGTTCCTGGCGCACGATCCGGCCCTGGATCGCCGTGCGGCACTGAAATTTCTTCTCGCCGCGCAAGCCGGCGACAGCAATGCCCGAAAGAAGCTGCTGAACGAGGCCCAGGCCGCGGCGCGGCTCGACCACCCGTTCGTGTGCAAGGTGTACGAGGTCAGCGAGAACGCCGAGCGGCCGTTTATCGCGATGGAATACGTCGACGGCACGACGTTGAGCGCCCTGCTCCGGCAGGGCCCGCTCGCAATCAAGCAGGCCGTGCGCCTCGCGATCGAAATCGCGGAGGCCGTTGACTTCGCTCACAAGCGCGGCATCATCCACCGTGACCTGAAGCCGTCGAACGTCATGCTCGCCGCCGACGATCACGTCAAGGTGATGGACTTCGGCGTGGCCAAGTACATCGAGCTCAGTGCCGACGACGCGACGGTGACCATGACGGCCACGGGGGCGATCTCGGGGACGATGGTGTACATGTCGCCCGAGCAGCTGCGCGGGCTGCCGGTCGACGCACGCTCCGACGTGTTCGCGTTTGGCCTGTTGCTGTACGAGATGACGAGCGGCGCGCATCCGTTCATGAGGCCGTCGCTGGTCTCGACGGTCGATGCCATTCTGAATGCCGCCACACCGCCGCTCGACGAGCAACGGCCCGACGTGCCGCCGCTGCTCGCCCACATCGTCAACCGCTGCCTGGAGAAGGATCGGGATCGACGCTACCAGTCGCTGCGTGAGGCGCAGCTCGAGCTGATCGGGCTCTCCGAAGGCACGGCGTCGGCCGTCATGGTCGCGCGTCCGCCGCGCCGCCGCGGGCTGCGCTGGGCGGCCGCCGCCCTCGTCATCGTCCTGATGGCGAGTGCCGGTCTCGCGCTATGGACATGGCCGGATCGATTCGGGGTCTCGCCCGCTGCCGCGGCGTTCAGCGAACGTGACTGGATTCTGATCAGCGACTTCGAGAACCTCACAGGTGATCAGGTCTTTGATCGTTCGCTGCGGGTGGCGCTCGAGGTCGGGATCGCCCAGTCGCAGTATGTCAACGTGCTGCCGCCGCAACGCCTGCAGTCGGCGCTGCAGCGCATGCAGCGCCCGCCGGGCGACCGGCTGGACGAAGCCCTCGCCTCGGAAGTGGCCGTGCGTGAAGGCGTCCGCGCGGTCCTGTCGTGCAGCATCGCGCAGGTCGGCGGTGTCTACGCCCTCACCGCGCGCGTGATCGATCCGCAATCGCGCGCCGCGGTGCTGACCCGGTCGGTGCAGGCGGAAGGCAAGAATCGGGTCCTCCCGGCGCTGGACGAATTGGCGAGCGCCGTGCGCAGTGCGCTTGGCGAGTCGTTGCCCAGCATTTCTCAGAACGTGCCGTTGCCGCGGGCGACGACATCCTCACTCGAGGCGCTCAAGCTGTATGCCGATGGCCTCGATCGGACCGGCGATCAGGCGACGAGGGACGAGCTGCTGCGCCAGGCCGTTCTGCTCGACCCGCAGTTCTCCATGGCTCACGCAGAGCTTGGCCACCGGTATTACCTGATGGGAAATCGGGCGTCGCGACTACGCGGCGAAGAGCACCTCGTCAAGGCGCTGAGTTCGCTCGATCGGCTGACGCCGCGCGAACAGCTGTGGATCCAGGCGTCCGCCGCCGACGACCGGGGCAATCGCCGCGAGGCGGTTGAGAATTATCGCGCCTACCTCACCCGGTATCCGGACGATGCGAGCGGATGGTTCCGGCTTGGCTGGACGCACATGGCAACGTTGGGCGAATACAAACCCGCGATTGAAGCCTTCCAACGGGCAATTGCCCTGCGGCCAAACGACGGCAGCAGCCTCGTCAACATTGCGTCCTGCTACGGCGGCCTGCAGAAGTTTCCGGAGGCGACCGACGCGTATCGCAAGGCGTTTGCCATTCAGCCGTCGCTGTTGTTTGAACCGTTCATCAACCACGAATATGGGATGACCCTCATCTCTAACGGCGATCTCGCGACGGCCGGTGAGGTGTTCGACAAGATGAAGGCGCAGCCCGAGCCATCGAAGAAGGCTCGCGCGCACCGCTCGCAGGCGTTTCTGGAGATGTATCGCGGCCGCTACGACCTCGCCATCGGCGAGCTGCGGCAGGCCCTCGTCA
>JANOZI010000590.1:0-2834 GCA_031429375.1 Acidobacteriota bacterium
AGCCCGGCCGCGGCACGATGACGATCTGGTCGTCGACCCAGAACCCGCACATCCTGCGGACGATGATCGCGGCGATGAACGGCCTCGGGCAGGATCAAGTCCGGGCGATCGCCCCGGAAGTCGGCGGCGGCTTCGGCGCGAAGATCAACATCTACGGCGAGGAGTACGTCGCGGCGGCGATCTCGAAGAAGCTCGGTGTGCCGATCAAATGGGTCGAAGATCGCTCGGAAGCGTTTGTGGCCACGATTCACGGCCGCGACATCCTCGGCTACATCGACCTGGCCGCCAAGCGCGACGGCACCGTGCTGGGCCTGAAGCTGCGCCTGATCGCCGACATCGGCGCCTACAACATGCTGCTGACGGCGGCCATCCCCACGCTCACGATGTTGATGGCGAATGCGACCTACAACATCCCGGCGATCCGCGTCACGCTGACGGAGGTCTTCACCAACAAGACGCCGACCGACGCGTACCGCGGCGCCGGCCGGCCGGAAGCGACCTACTTCGTCGAGCGCGCGATGGACATGCTGGCGCGCGAGCTGAACATGGACCCGGCCGAGGTCCGCCGCAAGAACTTCATCCAGCCGTACCAGTTCCCGTTTGCGACGCAGATGGGCGCGGTCTACGACTCGGGTGATTACGAGAGGTGCATGGACCTTGCGTTGAAGAACTCGAAGTGGACGCAGCTCAAAGCCGAGCGCGATGCGGCCAAGGCGCAAGGCCGCCTCGTTGGCCTTGGCCTGGCGATGTACGTCGAAGTGTGCGGCATCGGCCCCTCGTCATCGCTTCCGACCGGCGGCTGGGAACATGCAGGCGTGACCATCGAGCGCGACGGCCGCGTCAGCGCCACGACCGGTGCATCACCGCACGGCCAGGGCAATGAGACCACGTTCGGCCAGATGCTGGCGGATCAGTTCGGCGTGCCGCTCGAGCACGTCACGATTCTTCACGGCGACACCAGCATCGTGAAGCAGGGCATCGGCACTTTCGGCAGCCGCTCGCAGGCGGTCGGCGGCACGGCGCTGCACCTGGCGGGCGGCAAGGTGAAAGCGAAAATGGCGAAGTTCGCCGCGGCGCTGATGGAAGCCAACGAAGACGACATCGTGTTCGAGGAGGGCCGCGTCTTCGTGCGAGGCGCGCCCGCACAGGGCAAGTCGTTCGCGGAGGTCGCGGCGTATGCCTACGTTCCGGTACCGCTGCCGCCGGGCCTCGAGCCGGGCCTGAGCGACGAAGCGTTCTTCGAGCCGGCCAACAACACCTACCCGTTCGGCTGCCAGATCTCGATGCTCGAGATCGATCGCGAGACCGGCGAGCCGAAGCTGCTCAAGCTGGTGGCGGTGGACGATGCCGGCAACCTGATCAACCCGTTGATCGTGGAGGGCCAGATCCACGGCGGGCTGGCGCAAGGCATCGGCCAGGCGCTGATCGAAGAGGTCGTCTACAACTCGGACGGCCAGCTCGTGACCGGCTCGTTCATGGACTACGCGATTCCGCGCGCCATCGACTTCCCGCGCTTCGAGCTCGACAACACCGTCACGCCCACACCGGTGAATCCGCTCGGCGCCAAGGGCGTGGGCGAAGCGGGCACGCTCGGCTCGACCCCGTGCATCGTGGCGGCGGCGGTTGACGCGTTGAGCGAATTTGGCGTGAAGCACATCGACATGATGCTGCGGCCCGAAAAGCTGTGGCGGATCATCCAGGGAGGCCAGTCGTGATCTCCACGGCATTCGAGTACCAGCGCGCTAATTCTCTGGATGAGGCGATCAAGAAGCTGCAAGAGACCGGCGGGCGGGGTAAGCTCCTCGCCGGCGGGCACAGCCTCGTGCCGCTGATGAAGCTGCGCATGAGCGAGCCCGGCGTGCTGATCGACATCGCGAAGATTCCCGGCCTCGCCGGCATTCGCGAGAAGGACGGCACGATCGAGATCTTCGCGGCGACGGTCCATCACGACGTTGCGTCATCCACGCTGCTGGCCGACCAGTGTCCGATTGTGGCCGAGACCGCGGCTGAGATCGGCGACCCGCAGGTGAGAAACCGCGGCACCCTGGGCGGCAGCCTCGCCCATTCGGATCCGTCGGCCGATTACCCGGCCGTGATGCTTGCGCTCGACGCCGAGATTCACCTCAAGGGGCCGAAGGGGTGGCGGGTCGTCAAGGCCAGCGACTTCTTCCAGGATCTCTTCACGGTCGATCTCGCCGCTGACGAGATCATCGGGGGCATTCAGTTCGCCGCGGTGAAGTCGGCCGGCTACGCCAAGCTCCACCAGCGCGCGTCGCGCTACGCGATCGTCGGCGTGGCCGCCGCCCTCGAGGTCAAGGGCGGCACGATCAAGTCCGCGAGGCTCGGGCTGACCGGCGCCGGCTCGCACGCCACCCGCATGACGAATGTCGAACAGGCGCTGGCCGGCCAGCCGCTGACGGCGAAGACCATCGAAGCGGCGGCGCAGGTCGCGGGTGAGGGACTCAAGAACGTGAACGCCGACATTCACGCGAGCGAAGAGTACCGCCGCGCGATGATCAAGGTGTTCACCAAGCGCGCGCTCGACAAAGCGGTGGCGCGGGCGTAGACGTTCGCCGGATTGCGCAGTCGTAGGGCGCCCCTTGATGGGGCGCCTATGTACTGATCGCGGAAAGGTGCCTCGCGGCACTCGCGACTCGGCTCGGCGGTCAAATTATCGCTCGGCGCATCAAGCGCTTGGGCGAACTCGCGCACTGCTTGGCTCAGATGAGATGAAGCGGCTGGCGCCTCCCAGCTGCGTGGTAGCGTTTCCGCTCCACAAGGATGTGCAACGCCCTGCGTCAACAGGGCTGTTACCAAGGAGTAGCCAGCCATGG
>JANOZI010000591.1:0-13069 GCA_031429375.1 Acidobacteriota bacterium
CGGCGCCGGCAAGACGGCTGAAGATCAGATGATCGCGACCTGGCTGCACGCGGGCCTGTCGCCCCAGAACATCGACAGCGTCGACGGGTTCGCGCTCGCGACGCCCTATTTCTGTCCCGCCCGAAGCTTCACTGTTGGCGACGGGTTGGGTGCCTGGCACTTCATGGGCGCGTCCAGCATGCCCGCGGACACCAACCCGACCACGGCCAGGCAAAAGCTGCAGGATTGCGCGACATATCCGAATGCGCTGAACCTGACCACGATGCTCACCGCGCTCCAGAAACCGCAGTTCGCCATTCCGGAAGTGAACCTCGACGCGGCCACTCCGGGCTCATTCCCGGATCTCGATGCGATGGTCAACCTGATGATAGCGAAGGGCATTGTCCCGATCATCATGACCTACACCTACCGCACCGATGCGGCGTTCAACCTCCTGGTGGATCAATACAACACCGCGTTGGTCCAGTACGCGCAAACGAAGAAGCTGCCGCTGATCGACTTCAACCAGGAAATGCTGCTGCGCCTGCCGTTCGCGCAGTGGCCGGGCCGATTCCTCTCGGACGGCGTCCATTACACGCGCGGCACTACGACGTATCCCTCCACCAGTGATCCGTATGCCAACGGTGGCGATCCCGCGACGCACACCACCGGCCTGGCGCTGACCTACGACGGTTACGGACTCAAGGGCTGGCTCGGCGTGCAGAAGATGAAGGAGATCAAGGAGCTGGTAATCGATGCGTCGGCGTCGGCGGTCCCGACCGCGGTACTGAGTGCCGCGCCGCTTTCCGTCATCCAGGGGCAGTCGTCCGCGTTGACCTGGACCACGACCAACGCCACGTCGGTCAGCATCGATCATGGGATCGGGACCGTGTCGTTTTCCGGCACGAGCAGCGTCTCGCCGACCGCGACTGCCACTTACACCATCACCGCGACCAATGCGACGGGCACGACGACCGCGACGGCTACTGTCACGGTCACCGCGGCGCCGCAATTACCCACGGCTACGCTGATCGCGTCGCCCGTTTCGATCGCCGCCGGTGCCACGGCCACGCTATCGTGGTCCACCACCAACGCGACGTCGGTCACGATCAACCCGGGCGTTGGGACCGTGCTGCCCTCGGGGACGACGAGTGTGTCTCCCAGCGCGACGACGACGTACACGATCACCGCGATTAGCGGGGCGGGATCGGTCACCGCGGCCGCGACCGTCACGGTTGCGGTGGGATCGGGGAGCGAACCGTTCGGCACCATCGGCCTGACGGCTGGTTGGGCGACGTTCGGGCAAGCGGTCCCGCACGGGATCGCCACTGGCGCGATCGCGGTCGGGAATCTCCCGACGCAGACCGACGTCAAGAACCGGTGGCCCGACGGCTCCATTCGCTTTGCCGTCGTCACCGTTTATGTTTCGAACAACGGCAACTATCCACTGTCGGCGACCGCGGCCTCGAGTGGAAGCTTCACACCGGCAACGGTTGCCGCAGTCGTCAACCTGCAAATCGGCTCGACCGCCTACACGGCCACGCTGCCCGCGTCGGCGTCAACCGACGTGTGGCTCGCCGGCGGGCTGGTGCGCGAAGACCGCCGTGTGGTCAGGCCGGTCTCCCCGACCGGCGCGACCCATGCATTCCTCCGCGTGAACTTCGACCGCCGCGTGTTCAACGACGGCCAGGCTCGCGTGGACGTGTCGGTCGAGAACATGCTCGACCGGACCGGCGCCACGACGGTGACCTACGATGTCGTCGTGTTGGTGAACGGCCAGGCGGTGTTTACCAGGACCGCCCTGCAACACTATTACCTGACGCGTTGGCGCAAGGTGTTCGGAACCGGATCGGCCGTGCCTTCGGAAGTCACGCCGGATCTCGCGCCCTTCAACGAGTCGCGCGCGCTGCCGCCCTACCTGCCGTTGGTGACCAACGTGGTCAGCGCGCCGACCGGTGCTACCTACGACATCCTGAAGCCGGGCGCGCTCCTCGCGAACATGCCGGACCACGGCGGCCGCCCCGAACTGGCGCCGTATCCCGACTGGACCGCCCGCTACCTGGTCTACAAGAACCAGACCCAGCGCAGTTTCGTTCTGGCCAACGGCGACTTGTCGGGCTCGTGGCCGATTCACGTTCGAGAACGAGAAGGCAGCGTCACCAGCGGCGTCGGCTCCGAGCGGTACGTGTCGCTCGACCAGCGGCCGAACATCTGGTACGACGTGCGCGCACAGGGCGCGGGCTTCGACTTCGTCCGCGGCACGCCGCTGCCGATGCGCGAATACCAGTCGACCGTTCCGGGACCGGGCCAGAGCCCGTTGATCCCCGACAACGCGCACCAGCCGTCACTGGCCTACGTGCCGTATCTGCTCACCGGCGATCGCTATTACGCCGAAGAGATGGCGTTCTGGGCGAACTACAGCATGCTGCGCACCTACAACGGCGACGGCGTGCGATCCTCGCAGGGCATTCTCCAGTCCAACGAAGTGCGTGGCTTCGGGTGGGCGCTGCGCAACATCGTCGACGCCGCGGCCTATTACCCCGACGCGTCGCCGATGAAGGCGTACCTGAGCGGGAAGGTCGCCAACAATCTCGGCTGGCTCGACGCTTACGCGAACAGCCAGGACCCGATCACGAACCCGTTCACGGTCTTGTGGCTCGACAAGCGGCCGGAGGGCCCGGAGTATCGCAGCCTGTGGGAAGAGACCTACCTGGCTTATGCGATCGATCGCGCCTTCCAGCAGGGCTTCAGTGGCGGCCGGGCGCATCGCGACGCAATCGCGAAGTTCCAGGTGCGATTGTTCAACAGCGAACCGGCTTACCCGCGGTTACAGGCGGCGCCCAACGTCGTGGGCGTCGGCATTCCGTCGGCAGGCGGCTTCATCTTCCATCGGACGATGACCGAGATCTGGAATGCCACACAGACCCAGACAAGGCCGTTTGCTGGATACTACGGGCCCGAAGCACGACTGAACCTGATGATCGGCATCGACAACGGTTGGACCGGCGCGCGGGATGCGTACGATTACCTGTGGCCGTTCCTCGCGGTACAGCCGGCCTTTGGTAGCGTCCCGGACCTTGGCCAACGCGCCGGATGGGCACTCGACTTCTATCCGGGTTCTACTCCGCCACCACCACCACCGCCGCCGCCAGCGGCCGTGCCCGCAGCGCTGCTCGGCCCGGCCCCCGGTGCGGTGTTCACGTCTACGAGCCAGACCTTCAACTGGAGTGCGGGCACTGGTGTCAGTGCTTATCGACTGGATGTCGGGACCACGGTCGGTGGAACGAATCTGTTCGCCGGAGTATCAACGTCCGCCTTGACAACTGGCGTCACCGGCTTGCCCAGTAACGGGAGCACCGTCTGGGTGCGTCTCTCGTCGAGCATCAATGCGGTATGGCAGTCGTTCGACTACGCGTTCACGGCGGCAACGATCGCGCCACCGCCTGCGGGAATCACGGAACGTTCGGTGGTTTCCATCAACGGGAGCGGGACCGTCACCGCGCCGGCCTTCAGCGCGGCGGCCGGCGAGATTGTCGTGGCCTTTGCCGCCGCTGGCGGGCCGGCCTCCGGCTCGCAGTCGCTCACCATCTCCGGGGCCGGCCTGGCCTGGACGCGAGCCAGGCTCGCCAACCAGCAAACGGGCACATCTGAGGTCTGGTGGGCGAAAGCGCCGACGAGCCTGTCGGCGGCGCTCGTCACCTCGACTCCGGCTCTCGCCGGCTACGACCAGACGTTGACCGTGATCGTATTCGCCGGTGCAAAGGGCGTCGGCAACTCCGTTCAGGCGAACGCCCTTGGCATTGCGCCACGCATCGTCTTGACCACCTCCCAGGCCGGCTCGCGCGTCTACGCAATCGGGAACGACGCGGACCGTGCCCTCGCGCGCACGCTGGGAACGGGTCAGCGACTGGTCTACGAATGGGTGGATACCACCGCGAACGATACGTTCTGGATCCAGACCCTCTCGAGCAGCGTGCCCAACGCGGGCACGACGGTTACGCTCGACTGCGTCGCGCCAACAACCGATCGCTGGAACCTTGCGGCGATCGAAATCGTGAAGTTACCGTAAGCGCACTGAAGGAATCACGGAGTCACAGACGCGCGTTTGTGACTCCGTCTTTCCGTCTGGTGCGTTCGACGTCAGCGGCTGAGAAGCGACGCGACCCGCGGCCTTTCGGCATCGTAGTGCTCGATCCACGTGATCAGCGCTCCAATGGTGCCGATCGATCGGGACAGCGCCGCGAATTGCTCGGCGCTCACCCCGAACTCCTCGTCGAGCGCGCACGCGAGCTGCAGCAAGCCAATCGAATCCAGGTTGAGGCCGCCCTCGAACAGCGCCGAATCCGGCGCGATGCCATTCAGCCTGATGCCCAGGCCATGCAGTATGACGACGAGGCAATCGAAAATCGCGTCGCGCGGCACCCCGCGCAGGGCCGGGCGCGGCGTCAGCGGCCCTCTGCGTGCCACGATCCGAGCCGGGATTCCGATCGAGGTGACGTGATCGGGCAGCGAATGAATGACGACCGAATTCGCGCCAACCCGGACGTGAGCGCCGATCGTAATCGCCCCGAGGATCTTGGAGCCTGCTCCCGCAAAAAAATGATCGCCGATGCAAGGTCGATCGTTGGTGCCCCGCAGCTGGCCTAACGTGTTGCCCCCGACCAGCGTGCAGTAATCCCCGATCACCGCGGTCGCACCAATGACGATTCCTGACGGATGCAGGATCATGAGCCCCCTGCCGATGGTGGCGCGGCGCGAGACCTGGGCACCGGTGAGAACCGAGTTCCAGTGACTGACGACCAATCCCATGCCGCTCAAGTGGTGGTGGTGCAGCCAATGACTCAGACGATACAGGAGCACCGCGTGGAAGCCGAGGTTGAAGCACAGGGCGACGACGGCGTGCGCCAGGCCCGGCTCGCCCGCAATCACCCGCCGGCAGTCAACTTTGACGGCATCCAACCAGCCGCTCACATCGCCCCCCACACGTTTTCAGCGCGCCGGCACAGACCAGTGATCGGCGCGACCTCGCGGCGATTGAACTCCCGATGTGACGATGGCCCAGCGCGCAGCGGCGCTGTCGTACTGAGCGCCGGCGGCGCTCTCGACGAGCTCCATCAGCGGCGCCAACCGCAGTGGCCAGGATAATCCGGTAAGCCGCGCCCGCGCCGCCATGCGTCGGCGCTCGACTGGTGTAAGCGACAGCAGATCGACAACGGCTGCGGCGAATGATTCGGCGCTCGAGGCCAGACGGCACGCCGGGAAGACATCAGGCGGGAGCCCGTCCCACACGGCCTGCGTCACGACTACGGGCAGGCCTGCCGCCGCCGCCTCCAGGACCTTGTTCTGGACTCCACGCGCCTGGAAGATCGGCGCCACCGACACGGCCGATTTCCACAGGTATGGAAGCATGTCGGCGACGCGGCCAGTGACTTCGATCGAAGGGTCCGCCAACGCGAGCCCCCGAACGATCCGCAGCGGACTTGCCCCCGCGAGCGTCAATCGCGCCTGCGGCAGCGCCGCGCGTACGAGCGGCCACACCTCGCGCGCGAACCACACTGCTCCCTCGGCGTTCGGCGCGTAGTTGAAGACGCCCGAGAACACGACGTTCGGCTCCGCGGCCGGGGCGCTCAACGGCCGCAGTGTGTCCAGGTCAACGCCGTTCGGTACCACTTCGACCCGCGCGTCCGCGCAGGCCCGGCCGAGCGCCTCACGCTCGCGCTCGTTCACCACGGTGCTGGCATGGGCCAGGCGCGTGACGTGCGCCTCGAACTCGGACAGGCACCGCGCTTCCCGCCGGTAGATCCACGATCGCGGCGGCGACGACGTCTCGGCGTACGAGGCCCACTTCGCCGAGTCGACATCAACCAGATCGAGGATCAGCGGTATACCCGCCAGCGGCGGCGCGAGCGCCAGCGGCGCAATACCGGTGCAGTACGCCAGCACGACGTCCGGCCGTCCCTCTTCGAGCGCCGCCGCTAGCACGCGGCGAATGCCTGGCGCGTGCAGCAGCATGTGGGTCAGCGGCGTGTTGCCGCCCAGGCTCGCGGCGGCCCGGATCAGGTTGCGCAACCGCGGCACGCGGACGGTCGAGACCCGCACGCCCATCCGTTCAAGAGTCGCGGCCTCCGCCTCTTCATCGCGATCGTGCACGAGCGACACGACGTGCACCTCGGCGCGAAGGACCAGTTGCCTGATGATATGAAACGCGCGGATGCGATCGCCGCGGTTGGGCGCATACGGCAGCCGATGCGTCAGGACGAGCACTCTCATACGGCCTCGCGGCTGGACAGCCGCGTCCGCAGCACACGGGCGGGCACGCCGGCGGCGACCACGGCGGCCGGCAACGGTTTCGTGACCACCGCGCCGGCGCCGACGACGGTGTTATCGCCGACGTCAGCGAGGACTACCGCTGCCGAGCCGACCCATGCGCCGGCTCCAATGCGAATCATCCGTTCTCGTCCGGGCTGCTCCCGAATGGGCACGACCACATCGCCGATGCCATGGGTCCTGGCGCCGCTCGGCACGTGCACGCCTGCGCCGATCAATACGTCGTGCTCGACATGGACCAACCCGAGATGACAACCCGGCCCGATGTAGGCGTTCTCGTCCAGCCGCGTCCCGGCGCGCGACACCGTGGTCCCCCACTCGACGACGACGGACTTGTGGCAACTCGCGATCGCGTACTGGAGGAAGGCACGACGCACATACTGCCCGAGCAACCCCGGAACCAGCGCGAGGGTCTGGGTCGAGGCCATGAGCGCCTGGTCCCGGCCGAGCAGCCACGCGCGCACGGTGAACGACACACAGAACGGCACCACCATTACTCGCGCCACGCCCCGCGCGGCGGCCTTGATCGCTTCCTTCACACTCACGCCCATCGACTGGCAACTCTCAAGGAAGGCCGGCGCGAACGCGCGCCGATCGCCTCCTCGTAAATGGCTTCCAACGCGGACATGCGGGCCGCGAACGAGAGCGTCGTTTCAACGCGCCGGCGGGCGCGCGCCACCCGGGCCGCGGTGTCGGCGGGGTGCGCCAGCGTTTGTTCGACGGCCCGCACGAGCGCCGGCACATCGCCGGTCGGCGTCAGCAGTGCGTGCGCGACGTGCATCGCGATTTCGGCGGTGCCGCCTGCCGCCGTCGCCACGATCGGCGTTTCAAGCGCCATCGCCTCGAGCACCGTGTTCGGCGTACCTTCGTAGTCCGACGATTGCACGAAGACGTCGAGCGCGTGGTGCAACCCGCGAATGTCCTTGCGATGGCCCAGCAAGGTGCACGCCCCGGGCATCAGCCGGCCGGCGAGTTGCTTGAGATCGCCGCGCAGGCTGCCCTCGCCCGCGATCAGCAGGCGCAGCTTCGGGAAGCGCTCGCGCAACACCGCGCAGGCGCGGATCAGCAAATCGAAACGCTTCTGCGGCTCGAGGCGCCCGGCCGAGCCGATCACGAGGTCGGCGTCTTCGACCTGGAGCTCGCAGCGCGCGGCCTCTTCCCGCACCCGTTCGCGGCGGAACGCCTCGTGATCGATGCCGTTGAGGATCACGCGCACGCGCTCTGCCGGCATGCCGGCTTGGACCAGGTCCGACTTGATTTGATCAGAAACGGCGATCGCGATCGGAAACGCGCGGATCATCCGCTTGTCGGCCGGATAATAGAGCCACTGTTCCCGCCACGAATGGCCGGTCCAGCCATGGGCCGTGGTCACGGGAATGATGCCCTCGGCCTTCGCCAGCAGCAGCGCGAACAGGTCGGTCTTGTAGTCGTGCGCATGCACGATGTCGATGCCGCGGTCGCGGACCAGCCGTCGCAGCGCGCTCCACACGCCGGTATCGAACAGCGTTCGCTCCGCCAGTTCCACGTAGTCCAGGCCAAGCGACTCGGCCTGCGCGCGCACGGCGAGCGCTTCGTCGCGCGCGTTCCGCAGATAGCAGACCGTGACCTCGAAGCGGTCCGGCTCCGCGCGGTGGGCGCCGAACAGAATCGTCTTCTCGGGGCCGCCGCCCGCGCCGACGATGCTGCGCAATTCGAGGACGCGAATGGCCGGCGCCGTCATGACATCCGTACCGGGGCGCCGACGGCCGGTTGCGGCCACAGCGCCGGGGCCGTGGGCGCGGGAACTGCCGCGCGCGCGAGCGCGTCGCACGCCAGCGCGCCGACGACCGACCAGTCGTACTGCTGACGGGCAAGCGTGCGGGCGCGATGAGCCAGCGTCGACGACAGATGCGGGGTGTTGAGCAGCCGCAGAATCGCCGGGACGAAATCGTCACGCTCGGCAATCGCCAGGTGACTGCCGTTGATGGCGTCGATGCCTTCGCACCCGACTGGCGTGCTCACCACCGGCACGCCGGCGGCGAACGCCTCGAGAATTTTCAGCCGCGTGCCGCCGCCGGACTGCAGCGGAACCGCAAGCACGTGGGCGGCGCGATAGTACGGCATCACGTCGCTGACATTGGCGGCAACCTCGACGCCGGTGCCCGGGCCCGCCAGGGCGAGCACGTCGGGTCCCGGATCGCGGCCGACGAGCAGCAGGCGCGCCTCGGGTAGCTGTTGCCGTATCGCCGGTAACACCTGGGTCGCGAGGAAACGCGCCGCGCTGGCGTTGGGCGCCCACGACATTGACCCGACGTACAGCAACGTGGGCGGTCCTTCGCGCCGCGCCACCGGTAGCCCGGCGTAGGCGTCGCAATCGACACCGTTCGGCACGACGACGACCCGCTTGGCACCGAGCTGGGTGAAATACCGCCCCTCGTCGTCGGACACGGCCAGCACGGTATGGGCCAGATCAACCGCCCGCTGCTCCATCTTTCGCAGCAGCACGGATTCGTGTTCGAGATAACGGCGCCGCAAGGCGCCCGATTCGCCGGCCAGACGCGAGACGAGCCGTGAGTAGACATTGTGCATGTCGACGACCAGCGGAATCCCGGGAAAGGCGCCGGCATAGACCAGCGAATCGAGATGATCGAGATACAAGGCGCTCGGCGCGCGGCCCAAGACCTCCTGCTGCAGGGCGTGGAGGACGGATGGGCGGCGATGGCGCGCGAAGAGCACATATGGCTCCCTGTCCAGCGCCGCCCGGAGTACTTTGACCGATTCGCCCGCGAAGGTTCGCCGCGGAAGTGGAATCACGCTGGGTTCGACCCCGGCACCCTCCAGGGCCGCGTGGCTGGAGCCGACCAGGTCCGGCGCGGTTGGCACGACCAGCCGCACCTCCATTCGGCGAGCCAGGGCCCGTAAGAGGTGGTACGTCCGCAGATGGCCCCCCGAGTCGAGGGGCCACGGAACTTCGCTGGTAACAGCGAGAACGGAGGGGCGGGTAGACACACCCATCCATGAATTGACGCGATCGGTAGATTGGGGCACGTCGCACGCATTGCGATTGGCGTACCAACAATTGCTGGGGCAGTTTCGCGATCCCGGCCCTAAGCAGGGGCCGTTTCGCGGGGGGCGGCGAAAGAAGTCTGCCCGCAGGAAGCCTGACCCGGAGCCGGGGCGACCTGCCAAGAGTTTCACGGCTTTTCCGCCCAACCGGCCGCGGCGATCTGGCTACGACTTTGCTCAGTCAGCCAATGTCGTGCCCTGGGCACGGCGACAAACCCATGTTCCGGACGCTGTTTATTCTCTCGATTTTTACGCCGGGCTTCTACGCGGCCCTGCGCAGCCGCTATTGGGCGCTGTTGATGTACCTGTGGTTTGCGCTGTTCCGGCCGCAAGACTGGGTGTGGATCGACATCACGAGCCTCCGGCTGTCCCTCGTGCTCGGCATGTTACTGCTCGTGCCTGCACTCGTGACTGGCCGTTATCCCAACGTGACTCACCCGCTTTGCGTCGGGATGATGCTGTTTCTGACATCGACGCTGATCTCGCAGTCGACCGCGATCCGACCGGACATCGGCTGGCAGTGGATCGATTTCGTCTTCCGGCTGCTCGTCACCTGCATGCTGCTGGTGACGCTGGCGTCGGATCACATGCGACTGGCCGGCGTCGTGGCGGTCATCGCGGGGTCGCTGGGCTTCCACGCCGGCAAGGCGGGACTGGCGTTCGCCGTCGGCGCCAGCACCCGGTTCGCCGATGGCTTGTCGGGCGCCTTCGTCGACAACAACGGCTATGCGCTGGGTACGGTGATGATCCTGCCGCTGCTGCTGATCACGGCGCAGAACATTGAAGTGATCTACCGAGGCCGGTGGGTGCACTGGCTCCGCCGCGGCGCCTATTTGGTTTCGGCGCTCTGTGTATTTGCCGTGATCGGCACCTATTCGCGTGGCGGGTTCGTCTCGCTGTCAGCGGCGACCCTGGCCTTTGTGCTCTTACAGCGCCGTCGCGTCCCGGCCCTGATCGGCCTCGCCACCATGCTCACGCTCGTCGCCCTCTTCGTGCCCATTCCCCAGGCCTATCTGGATCGGCTGGAGACGATCCAGACCTATAACGAGATTGGTGAGGATTCGGCGATGAGCCGTCCTCATTTCTGGAGGGTCGGCATCCAAATGGGGCTGACTCACCCGCTCGGCGTGGGACTGCGCCAGTACGAGCAGGCCTACGACAAATTCGACACCACGTATGGACGCTACGGATCGAAGCGCGCGGTCCACAGCTCGCACGTGCAGGTGTTCGCGGAGCTCGGCGCGTTCGGCGCGTCGGTCTGGGCCTTCCTGTTCGGCTATGCGGTGATCGCGTGTCTCCGCGTTCGCTCGCGAGCCAGCGATGCGCGTTTTACGCCGCAACAGCAACGGTTCTACTTCACGGCGGCCAACGGGCTGCTGACCTCCATGGTGGGATTCATCACCGGCGGCGCGTTCCTCGCCCTGGCCCTCAACGACCTCACGTGGTTGACCTTTGCGATGGTCGCGGCGCTCGAGCTGATGACGCGACCGCAGGAAGAGGCCGTCGGGCTGCCGAAGAAAGCCGTCTTGCAGGCGCCGCTGGCGTTTCGCGTCGTCGAGTCCTACGCAGCATCGAGGAAACTTCGAGCATGAGCCGACACGCCTTTCCGGATCCCGTTCGCACCCGGGCACTCGAGCACGGTCCACTCACCGGCCCGGCCCTGGTTGCGCCCTTCGAACGCCGGCTTCGAAACTCCGCCCCAACCGGCCAACTGCAGGCGCCGGCGCGCGTGCTGCAGGTCGTCTTGAGCCTTTCGCCCGGCGGCACCGAGCGCCTCGTGATCGACATCTGCCGCCGTCTCGGGCACGGATTCGACGTGTCGGTGTGCTGCCTCGATGGCGAAGGCGCGTGGGCAAGCGAGCTGCGCGACCGCGACATCGAGGTCATCGCGCTCAATCGCCGCTCCGGGTTCCGGCCGGAGATCGGCCGCCAGATCGCACGACTGGCCGAGGAGCGCGGCGTCGACCTGCTGCACTGCCACCAGTATTCGCCGTTCGTGTACGGCCGGCTCGCGAAGTACTGGCTGCCGCGACTCAAGCTGGTCTACACGGAGCACGGGCGGTTGTCGGACGCGCCGCCATCGTG
The DNA here is from genome assembly GCA_031429375.1 of Acidobacteriota bacterium. GTDB lineage: Bacteria > Acidobacteriota > Vicinamibacteria > Vicinamibacterales > UBA2999 > 12-FULL-67-14b. Next base: position 11,437 of record JANOZI010000591.1, read on the forward strand.
GAAACGGCAGCTCGTCAATCCCGTGTTGTCCCGGTTCGACGGACCGATCGTGGCCGTCTCGGACGAGCTGCGCCGCTTCATGATCGATTCACGCTTTCCCCGCGAGCGCGTCGCGGTGATTCACAACGGCATCGACACGGCTTCACTGCCCTCGCCTGGCGATCGCCACCGCGCGCGGACGCTGCTCGGATTGAAGGACGAAGCGTTCGTTGCCGTCACGGTCGCGCGGATGGATCCGGTCAAGGATTTCCCGTGCCTCCTGGACGGGTTTGCGCTCGTGAGACAGGTGGTACCTCATGCGGTCCTGCTCATGGTGGGCGACGGACCCGAACGAGCCGCGCTGACGGAACGCGCGCAACAGCCGGACCTCGCCGGGTCGGTCGTGTTCCTCGGCCTCCGGCCGGACGTGCGTGCGGTGCTGCCCGCGGCAGATCTGTATGTGAACAGCTCGATCAGCGAGGGCATTTCGATCACGATTCTGGAAGCCATGGCCAGCGGATTACCGGTCGTGGCGACCGCGGCCGGAGGGACCCCGGAGGTCCTCGCCGACGGCAGCGCCGGCGTGCTGGTCCCGATCCGCAATCCGATCCGCCTCGCGCAGGCCATGATTTCGCTGGCTGCCGATCCGGGCGCGCGCGCCACCCTCGCGACCCTCGGACGCCGGCGGGTCGAATCGTCGTTCACCATTCAGCGCATGGTCGCTGAATACGCGCGGTTGTATCACGGCTTGCTCGACTGAACCTTATATGTGTGGAATCTGCGGAACCATCGCGATTGAAGGGGCGCTCGACCCGCGCATTCGCGCGGCCATCACGCCCATGACGGCGGCGCTCGCCCACCGCGGCCCCGACGGCGCGGGCCATCACGCCGGCGACGCCGTCGCGCTCGGGCATCGCCGCCTCGCGATCATCGATCGCGCCGCCGGCGCGCAGCCGATGGCGAACGACGACCTCAGCCGATGGATCGTCTTCAACGGCGAAATCTATAACCATCGCGCGCTCCGGACCCGGCTGATCGCGCGCGGCCACACGTTCCGCACCGTCTCGGACACCGAAGTGATCCTGCGCGCCTACGACGAATACGGCGCCGACTGCGTGCGGCACCTCGAGGGCATGTTCGCGTTTGCGATCTACGATGCCACCAGGCGCGAGGCGCTGCTGGCGCGCGATCGCATCGGCAAGAAGCCGCTGTACTACGCCGTGCTGGGCGGTGCGCTGCACTTCGCCAGTGAGATCAAGTCGCTGCAACAGAGTCCGGTCTGGGACCCGGCGATCGACCTGTCGGCGCTCGAAGGCTATTTGTCGCTTGGCTACTTCCTGTCGCCCGCCACCATCTACCGGCAGGTGCGGCAGGTCGAGCCTGGCCACATCCTGCGGCTGCGCCAGGGCAAAATCGACATCCAGCAGTACTGGGACGTACCGGAGTTTGACACCGACATGCGGCCGGAGGCCGAGCTGCTGCCCGGCCTGCAAGACCTCGTTCGAAGCGCGGTCCGCGAACGGCTCGAGAGCGAAGTGCCGATCGGCGCGTTCCTGTCTGGCGGAATCGATTCGGGACTGGTCGTCTCGTACATGAGCGAAGCCTCGACCACGCCGGTGATCAGCACGACGGTCGACTTCGGGAAGGGCATTTA
>JANOZI010000592.1:0-5453 GCA_031429375.1 Acidobacteriota bacterium
GAATGAATCGGGCACGCTGATTGGCGCTTCCGGCAGCTCGCGCACATCGCCGCTGGCGTTGCGGGCTTCGACGCGCTGGATGCGGCGTTCGACTTCACGCACTTCCTCGAGGTACGCGCCGAGCCGCAGGCGATCGCCGGCGCCGAGGTCCTTCTGCAGCCGCGCCACCTCGGTGCTGACCCAGTCGAGAATGCTCTTGTCGGTCCTGCGATGTGCGGCGCGCTCGGCCGGCGTCGCGCCGACGCCAAACAGCGAGTCGAAGGCGGCGCGCGGGTCGCGAATCATCGGCAGCGGCCGCTCGGGCGTGGCCCAGCTGATGCTGTCGGTGTAGGCGCAGCTGTAACCGTACGCGCAGCCGCCGGCCTGATCGACCGTCTCGATGCTCAACTGCATCGACGGAATGGCGGTGTCCTGCCCGAACTTCTGCGCGTAGATTTGATCCAGCGAAGTGCCGGCGTGCACGTCGGAGCCCTGCGTCTTCTTGGGATGCGACTGCGTCAGGAACACCGCGCTCGAGCGGAAGTGGTCCGCGCCAATTTCCGGCAGCGAGAACGCCTCGGCGTTGCGCACGTCGGTGTTGCTCACAATCGTCAGGTAGTCGCGGAACGGCTCGAGCGGCGACAGCGAGCCCGGGCTCAGGTCGAACGCCGTGCCGACGGCCGCCGGGGCCCACATGTTCTTCGACAGGCCGAATACCGTGGAGCCCGCCGAGCCATGGACCATTTCGATGGCCGACAAGCGCACCTTCCGCGCGGCAGCCGTCTTGGCAAACGCCGTCGCCGCGGGCGTCATGACGTCGAGCAGAGGCAGCGCAACCGTGACACCGAGGCCGCGTAGAACCGTGCGGCGGGACATGTGCTTCTTCGTGATGAAATCCATATGCTCCTCAAAGCGGAGGGGTCACCCCTCGTCACTACCGGCTCGGGCTCACACCCCTACCTGTCCACGGTGGTCGTCTCGACCGCTTCCGCCCGGCTCATCTGGAACGCCGGGCTCGTGACGATGCCCATCACGAATGACGAGAAGCGGTTGTTGCTCCTGGCCGCGTCGCGCACGATCGCACGAATCGCGGGCATGTCGTAGTAGTCGACGCGGCGGCCGACCGCGTAAGTCATCAGGCGTTCGGTAAAGCTGCGGATGAAGGCGTCCTGGTGCTTGAGCAGCGCCGCGCGCAGTCCGGCCGGGCCGGACATCTTGGTGCCGTCGTAGAGATCGCCGTTGGAGTCGACCGGCGCGCCGTTGTCGCGGATGCGCCAGCGGCCCGTGACGTCGAAGTTCTCGAGCGTCAGGCCGAGCGGATCGATCACGCGATGACACGAGGTGCACTGCGGGTTGGCGCGGTGCTGCTCCATGCGCTCGCGCGTCGTCAGCTGACGATCGCCGGCTTCCGCCTTGGTCTCGTCGAGCAACGGCACGTTCGGCGGCGGCGCCGGCGGCGGCGAGCCGAGCAGCACTTCCATGATCCACTTGCCGCGCAGCACCGGCGAGGTCCGATCGGCCACCGAGGTCAGGGCGAGGATGCTGCCCTGCCCGAGCAGCCCGCGGCGGTTGTCGTCCGCCAGCGTGACGCGCTGGAACTCGTAGCCGTTGATGTTCGGAATGCCGTAGTGCTTCGCCACGCGCTCGTTGACGAAGGTGTAGTCGGCCGTCAGCAGGTCGCGAATGTCGTGATCCTCCCGGACGATGCTGTTGAAGAAGAGCTCGGTTTCGGTCTTGAGCGCTTCCGCCAGGTGGTGGTCGTAGTACGGGAACAACAGCGCATCGGGATGGATCTTTTCGAGGTCCTGCAGCCGCAGCCACTGTGACGCGAACCGCGTCGCGAGCGCGCCCGACCTCGGATCTTCGAGCATCCGCTTCACTTGCGCGGCGAGCACGGCGGGCGTCTTCAACGTGCCTTGCGCCGCGGTCTTCAGCAGCTCGGCGTCGGGCCCAGCGCCCCACAAGAAGAACGACAGGCGCGACGCGAGGTCGCGATCGGCAATGCGGTAGTTGCGGCCGGGCCGCGCGGTGGCCGGCGTCTGCTCGAGGCGGAACAGGAAGCGCGGGCTCGCCAGAATCGCCTGCAGCGCCATGCGGATCCCCGATTCAAAGTCACCACCATCGGCGCGTCCCTGCGCGAAAAACTTGTTCAAGCCGTCGAGATCCTGCACCGAGAGCGGGCCGCGGTAGGCCTGCGTCGCGAGCCGGCGGATGATCTCGGACGCGCACGACGCTTCCTCGGCCGGCGCCGTCGGACGGCACGAGAAGATGCGGCGGCGGCTCGCCGTGTCGGAGATGCCGGTGACCTTGAAGGGCCCGCCGATCGCAAACTCGCGCAGGTGCGGCAGGGTCGTGATGCCGAAGCCCGCGCCAATCTGCGTGTCGGCCAGCGTGTGATCCTGCGGCGCCATCAGGTCGTCAACCGGCGCGTCAAATCGCTGGATGAACGCCGCCGACACCCGCTGCGTGCCGGCCTTGACGTGAAGGCGCGGCGTCGTGATGTTCATGCCGGTCGGGTCGGCCTCGCTCATGCGCGGGTTGATCTCCAGCACCGCGGCCCGCTCGCCGTCGATCGACACCTCGATCAGCTCGCCCCGCACGGTGCTGCCGAACAACTGGCCGGTCGGAATCGAATGCAATTGCATGCGGAAGACGTATTCGCCGTCGGCCGGGAAGGTGTGCATCACCGAGATGCCGCCGCGCGTGCCGAACGGCGCGCCCTCGACGTGCCGCATCTGGGACGCGGTGCGCGGCACCTTGATCGTGGTTTCCGCGGCGCTGGCGCGCGGGTCGCCGACGGCCAGGCTGCTGATGCGGCTGGCCGCGCGCAGGTAGCCTTCCATCAACGTGGCCGAGAAGTTCTGCACGTCCGCGACGTTGTCGAAGCCGGCGCTGATGGTATCGGGCGGCAGGAACGCCGTCACGTCGACGTCGAGCGCGAGCAGGTCGTGCACGGCGCGCTCATATTCGGCGCGATTGAGCCGCTGGAACGGCCGGCGGCCGGGATTCGGATTGAGGGCCGCCGCGCGATCGAGCCGCGTCTCCATGGATTCGGCAAATGCGCCGAGCACGGCCGCATCGGGACGGCGCGAGCCGGGCGGCGGCATCATCCCCAGGCGCAGCTTGCGGATCATCTTTTCGGCGGTCTCGGCTACGGCGCCGTCATGCCCGACTTGCGAGGCATCAAAGCTCGCGAGCGTCAGGCCGCCCGCGTTGTTGATGTTACGGTCGTTGTGACAGGTGGCGCAGTACTGTTTGACGAGGGCCGTCTGCGCATCGGTCACGGCCGGCGCCGCGTGCGCGACCGCCAGTGGCGGCGCTTGCGCGCTCGTGGTTGTTGCCGCCGGTGCCGGCGTACGCGCAGGTTGCGGCTGATCTGCGAACACACGCAGACCGAGTCCCAAAACGAGTGCAAAAAAGACTACCAGCGACAGTTGCTTCATTGCTCGCCTTGTCCCCGACGCGAGGACGCGTTTAGCTCGGCTGTTTCTACCACTAACAATTATTATTTTCAACGACTTAGCGGGAATTCTTGTCATCGCTTGTCACGAGCATGATAGGCTCCCGCTGGCAATTGGGATGATTGGGGTCAGGCCCCCAAAATCACACTTTCGGGCCGGTTATTCTTGGCGAATAAGTGTGATTTCGGGGGCCTGACCCCAATCATCCCTTCAAGGAGGGCCCATGGAACGGCCGAAGACGATCTCTAGGCGCCGCATATTAGCGGCCGGAAGCGCGGGAATTGTCGGCGCGGCAATGCCAATCGCCGGCCAGAGCCCGGACCAGGCCGCCCGGCCCAAGGTGCCGGCCGACCCGACCAAGGTCCAGGGCCCGCTCAGTACCGACGTCGGCGCGCGGTCGCCGTTCGAGCGGCCCAAGCGCGTCTCGCTCGGGGATCGGCGCACGTCGAGCTTGAGCCCGCTCCAGGATCTCGACGGCATCATCACGCCGTCGGATCTGCATTTCGAGCGGCACCACGGCGGCGTGCCGGCGATCGATCCCAAACAGTACACGCTGATGATTCACGGCATGGTCGATCGGCCCATGGTCTTCACGCTGGAAGACCTGCGCCGCTTTCCCGGCCGATCGGTGATTCGCTACATGGAGTGCTCGGGCAACGGCGGCCGCGTGTATCGGCGCGAAGGCAACCAGACCGACCTCACGCCCCAGCAGATCGACGGGCTGACGAGCACCAGCGAATGGACCGGCGTGCCGCTCGCGACCTTGTTCCGCGAGGCCGGCGCGTCGCCGAAAGCCAAGTGGTTCCTCGCCGAAGGCAGTGACGCCGCGGTGATGACGCGCAGCATTCCCATCGCGAAGGCGTTCGACGACGCCTTGATCGCGTACGGGCAAAACGGCGAGCCGCTGCGCCCGGAGCAGGGCTACCCGGCGCGCCTCTTCCTGCCGGGCGTCGAAGGCAACGCCAGCGTGAAGTGGCTGCGCCGCATCGAACTGGCCGACCAGCCGTTCATGACGCGCGAGGAGACCGCGAAGTACACCGATCCGTTGCCCGACGGCACCGCGCGCATCTTCAGCCTCGACATGGACGCCAAGTCGATCATCACCGAGCCGTCGTTCCCCGACAAGCTCACCGGCCCCGGCTGGTGGGAGATTCGCGGCATCGCGTGGACCGGGCGCGGCAAGATCACCCACGTCGACATCAGCGCCGACGGCGGCAAGACCTGGCAGCGGGCGAAGCTCGATGATCCCGTGCTGCCCAAGTGCCACACCCGCTTCCGTCTACCGTGGGAGTGGAAGGGCGGCGAAGCGGTGTTGATGAGCCGCGCGACCGATGAGACCGGTTACACGCAGCCGACCTTCGATGTGCTGCTCGCCGCGCGCGGGCCGGCCACGGCGTATCACTTCAATCACATTCGCGCGTGGAAGGTGTTCGGCGACGGCGCCGTGAAGTTTGCAGGAGCAGGCGCGTGATGAAAACGCTCATTGCGACGGGGCTGATCGCAGCTGCCGCGTCCGCCTTCGCGCTCGCTCAATCGGAGTCTCGCGCTACGGCGGGACAGCCGTCGCGGCTCGGAATTGGCAGAGCCGCTACGGCTGACGAAATCAAGAAGCTCGACATCGACGTGATGCCCGACGGTCGCGGCCTGCCGCCGGGCCGCGGCACGGTCGCGGAGGGCCAGGCGATCTACACCGCGATGTGCCTGTCGTGTCACGGCGCCGGCGGCGCCGGCGCCACCGCCGAACGACTGGTCGGCCGCGACTCGGGGCCGAACTGGAATTTCGCGACCGATCCGAAGCTGGTGAAGACAGTCGGCAACTACTGGCCGTACGCGACGACGCTCTACGACTACACGTTCCGCGCCATGCCGTTCATGCAGCCCGGCACGCTCACGCCGAACGAGACCTACGCGCTCACCGCCTATATCCTGTCGCTCAACAAGATCGTGCCCGAAGATGCGGTCATGGATCAGAGCACCTTGCCCAAAGTGGTGATGCCATCACGTGACAAATTC
>JANOZI010000593.1:0-1775 GCA_031429375.1 Acidobacteriota bacterium
CCGTCCGCGTCCGGCGCCGAGCGCCAGGCGGATGGCGAATTCCTGCGAGCGCTCGCCGCCGCGCGCCAGCAGCAGGTTGGCGATGTTCGCGCACGCGATCAGCAGCAACAGTCCGGCGGCCGCCTGCCACGTGCCGATGAAAGGTCCGGCGCCCGGATCGTTCATGCCGGACGCGAAGCTGACGACGGCGACCTCGCGCTTGCTGTTGGTGTCGGGGTAAGCTTTCCGCTGCCGCTCGACGATCGTGTTGAATTCAGCGCGGGCAGTCTCCAACGATGCGCCGCCGGCGAGCCGGCCGATCACGGTGAAGTTCGCGTCGGTTCGGCTCTCCCAGGACTTAGCGTCGTAACTGATCGGCGCCCAGACCTGCGCGCCGAGCGGCATTTGAAAGCCCTCGGGCGCGATGCCCACGACTTCGTAGGATTCGCCATCGAGCCGAACGGTGCGGCCGACGATCGAGCGATCCGACGCAAAGCGCCGCGTCCACAACGAGTGTCCGAGCACCACGCGCTGGTGGCGGCCGGGTTCGGCCTCCTCCGGCAGGAACGTCCGTCCGACAATCGGCGTGACGCCGACCAGGCTGAAGAATTCTGGCGACACTTTGAAGCCGGGCACCTGCTCCGGATTCTCGATACCCGACAAGTTCGGTTGCCACCACTCGAACGCCGCCAACTGCGACACCGACTTGGCCTCGCGCTGCCACTCGCGGAAGTCGGCGCGCGTCACGGACTCGCGATCGACAATCGGCGCGTTCGGCGATTGCGAGGCGATGGCCAGCAGCCGATCGACGCCGTCGAAGCGGTACGGCCGCAGCACGATCGCATCCATCAAGCCGAACGTCGTCGCGTTGGCGGCGAGCGCGAGCGCCAGCGTCATCACGACCACGGCCGAGAGCGCGGGCCGTTGCCCGATCGCGCGCCAGGCATACAGCGCGTCGCGCGACAGGCCGGCGGTCCACGATCCGCCCGGCTCCTGCGCCGCGATCGCGAGCCAGCGTGGCGGCGGCGTGCCGCGCCGCAACAGCCGATGGGTGCCGTAGCGGCAGGCGATGCGCAGGCTTTGCTGCGTGTGCCAGCGCCTGGCACGAGTCGCGCCGATCCGCGCCGACAGCCGGGCGTATTCCTCGCGCAGGTCCCCGATCACCGCCTCACGCCACTCCGGGTCGCGCACCACGATGCCGAGCAAGCGCTCGGCGAACTGCGATGGGGAAGTCATGAACGCTCCAGTATGGTTTCGAGTCCCCTGGCCATACTGGCCAGGGCGCCGTGCGTAGCTTTGATGGCCTTCAATCCCGCCGCCGTGACGGTGAAGTAGCGGCGGGCCTTGCCGCCGCGCTCTTCGGTGGACTCGCCCATGCGCGAGCGCAGGCAGCCCTTCGCCTCGAGCCGATCGAGCGCGGTATACAACGCGCCCCGGGCGACCGGGCGGCCGGTGCGGTCTTCGATCAGCTCGCGGACCGGCACGGCATAGGCCGCCTGGTCGAGGTGGAGGATGGCCAGCAGGACCGCGTATTCGAACTCGCCGAGGTAAATGGGTGCCATGACTGCAATGCAGGCTATATCAATGCCTGCAATGTAGTCAATTACGGCGGCAGGAGGTCAGGAGTTCCAATCACAGGAGATCAGGAGATGAGGAGCAACTCTTATTTCTTTACAGTCCAGACGGCGCCACCCAAGAACATCAAAGCAACGATCGCTAGAATGAAGGCGATCGGCCGACTGAATTCCTTCACAAATGGCAGTCCGACGCTGGGTCCAGCAACATTCACCCCGACC
>JANOZI010000594.1:0-2369 GCA_031429375.1 Acidobacteriota bacterium
CGCGACGGCACGAACGGAACGACAGCGCGATGATCGACACGAACAGCAGGAAGCCCGGATAACCGAGCTCGGCCAGCACGCCGAACCACGCGCTGTGCACGGCGCGCGCCGTCTCGAACTCACCGCCGGACGTGTCGTATCGGTTGTAGTTCGGCTCGTAGCCCCGGTGTCCGACCCCGAGCAGCGGATGGTCCCTGGCCATCAGCGTCGCCACATGCCAGAAGTGCAGCCGGCCCAACTGCGACGCGTCGCGCTCATCCATGCGTTTGGCTGTGATCGTCGACATGCGGGCCCAGAACGCCGGCGGCAGCGTCGGCAGCACGATCGCGACGGCCAGGATGCCCGCCAGCGCGGTTCGCATCTTGTACGGCGAGCGCCAGAAGTACATGCCGCCGATTCCGATCACCGCCAGGAACCCGCCGCGCGAGTAAGTACTGATCGTCCGGTACAAGATGCCGACGTTGAGGAACTGCAGGACGCGTTTATGCCAGGGCTTCGCCGCCGTTTGCCCGAGCGCCGCCACCATCGGCATCAACATCGCCATGCCGACCGCGACCAGGTTGTTGTCACCCAGGAAGGGGATCTCGTTGGTGTTGACCGACCCCGGATTCAGCATCAGGCCGGCCCAGCCCTGCTTGGCGGCCTCGGCCGCCAGCGACAGCGCGATGACCATGAAAATGAAGCGGAGGTCTGCCGGTGTCCTGACGATGATCGTGAGCAGGTAGCTGACGATGATGGTCTTGGCGAAGGCCTGCCAGTAGCCGAACGAATACGACATCGTCGGCGAAAACGCCGTCGACAGCAGCGAGAGTGCCAGGAAGAGGAACAGCAGGCCGCGCCGGAAATCGACCTTGAACGGAGTGGGCGAGGCCATCGTCCGCAGGATCAGGAACACGCCGGCGAAGTACGAGAGATTGAGCGACGCGAAGATCCCGCTCCACGCCCACGACTCCGGGCGGAAGTAGGCGATCCACAAGTACAGGCCGGCGGCGTAGAGCGCGCTCTGAAACGCATACCCCCAGCCGATGGCCAGGGCGGCGACGACCACGAGAGTGCGCAACACGGCTTTATCCCACCGTCACGGCTTCGGTACGCGCCCATCGCTCGAGCATCCAGACAGCCCACAACGCGAAGGCATGATCGGCCGCGCCGCGGCGGTGCTTGTCGAACAACCGCGACACCTGCCCGGTGTCGACGATGTCGCGGCTGGCCGCGCCGGGCGAGAGGACATCTTCGCGAAAGCGCTCGGCGTACGGGCCCGCGAGCCACTGCGAGACGGGCGCCGTGAAGCCCTTCTTCGGCTGCTCGACCACTTTTCGCGGCAGGCGACGCTTGGCGAGATCCTTCAAGAGCGACTTCGGCCGGCCGCCCGGCATCTTGCTGGCGGTCGGAATGCGAAACGCCAGTTCGACGAGCCGGTGGTCGAGCAGCGGGCAGCGGATCTCGAGGCTGTTGGCCATGCTCATGCGATCCACCTTCACGAGCGGATCGTTCGGCATGTAGACCTTGAGGTCGGCGTACTGCGCGCGCTGAACGGCGCTTGCCGAGGGACAGTCGCGGTACGGTGCGGTGACTTGCTCGTAGACCGGGCTATCGGCCGGGTCGCGCGTCGGATCCTTACCGAGCAGGGCGCGTGCCTCCGGCGGTTTCAGGAAACACAGGTCCGCGTAGTAGGCGCCGGCCGGATCGCGGCCGAGGTTTTCGAGCACGTTGCCGAGCCGCAGCGGGCGCGGCAGCGAGCGCGAGCGCGGCCAGCGGGCGCCCAACCACGACGCGGCCCGCATGCCGGCGGCGCCGGGCATGAACTGCCGGGCCTTTGATTCCATCGCATGCGGCGTGTAGCGCCATTCGTAGCCGCCGAAGCTTTCGTCGCCGCCGTCGCCCGACAGCGCGACGGTCACATGCTGGCGCGCCATCTTGCTCACGTAATAGGTCGGGATGGCGGACGGATCGGCGAACGGTTCGTCGAACGCGGCGACGATCGGGTCGAGCACATCCTCGAGCCGCGGATCGACCGTCTCGGTGTGGTGGCGGGTCGAGAAGTGGGCCGCGGTCATGCCGGCCGCTTCCAGCTCGTTGTGGGCGGCATGATCGAAACCGACCGACGCCGTCACCGGCGCGTTGCCGCTCGCTTCGGCCATGTACGACACGATCAGGCCCGAGTCGATCCCGCCGGACAGGAACGCGCCGATCGGCACTTCGCTTTCCAGGCGGTTGGCGACCGCCGACGACAACCGCGCATCGACCTCGTCGAGCAAGGCCTTCTGATCGCGCAGGTCGGTGTCGAAGACCTTGAGGTCCCAATAGGTACGGATCGCCACGCGGCCGTTTTCCGCGCGCAGCACGCGCGCCGGTTCCAGCTTGTGAAC
>JANOZI010000595.1:0-7246 GCA_031429375.1 Acidobacteriota bacterium
CACAGTTTGGATGATTTGGGACAGGTCTGCCGACCATGCCATCCAGACGACCTGTCCCCCATCATCCCTTTGTGTGATTTTCTTGACCTGACCCCAATCATCCCTCCAATCTACAATTGCGGAATGAGCGTGCAGGCCAACTTCTTCGATCAGGTCACGCAATACTTCAACGACGCCGCGCGTTTCACCGATTATCCAGCCGGCCTGCTCGATCAAATCCGCACCTGCAACAGCGTCTATCGCTTCGACTTCCCGCTGCGCCGCGCCGAAGGCCGGATCGAAGTGATTCATGCCTGGCGCGTGGAGCACAGCCACCACAAGCTACCGGTCAAGGGCGGCATTCGCTACAGTCCCGATGTCAACGAACCGGAAGTCATGGCGCTCGCCGCGCTTATGACGTACAAGTGCGCGATCGTCGACGTGCCGTTCGGCGGCGCCAAGGGCGGGATCAAGATCGAGCCCAGGGACTACTCGCTCGACGAGCTGGAGCGGATCACGCGCCGCTACGCGCACGAGCTCGCCAAGAAGGGCTTCCTCGGCCCCGGCATCGACGTGCCGGCCCCCGATTACGGCACCGGCGAGCGCGAGATGTCGTGGATCGCCGACACCTATGCCGCGCTCAACCCGGGCCAGCTCGACGCGCTCGGTTGCGTGACGGGCAAGCCGGTGACGCAAGGCGGCGTGCGCGGGCGCAAGGAAGCCACCGGCCGCGGGCTGTTCTTCGCACTGCGCGAGGCCTGCAACGAGCCGAACGAGATGAAGCGGCTGGGCCTCGCCACCGGCCTCGACGGCAAGCGCATCGTCGTGCAGGGCCTCGGCAACGTCGGTTACCACGCCGCCAGGTTCTGCCGCGAAGGCGGCGGCATCCTGATCGCCATCGCCGAACGCGAGGGCGCGATCAGCAACCCGAAGGGCCTGAACGAAGAAGAGGTGTTCCAGCACCGCAAGGCGACCGGCTCGATCCTCGATTTCCCTGGCGCGGCCAACCTCACGAACACCGCGGCGGCGCTCGAGCTCGAGTGCGAGGTGCTGTTACCGGCGGCCCTCGAAGGCGTCTTCACGGCCGAGAACGCGCCGCGCATCAAGGCCCGGATCATCCTCGAAGGCGCCAACGGCCCCACCACCCCGGAGGCCGATCCGATCTTCCGCAGCAAGGGCATGCTGGTGATTCCCGACATCTACTGCAACGCCGGCGGCGTCACGGTGTCGTACTTCGAATGGCTGAAGAACCTCTCGCACGTGCGCTTCGGCCGCATGCAGAAACGTCACGAGCAGGCCAACGAGCTGTCGATGTTGAAGGCGATCGAGCAGGCGACCGGGCGGACGTTCACCGACGCCGAGCGCGCGACGCTGGCGCGCGGCCCCGATGAACAGGATCTGGTCAACTCGGGTCTCGAAGAGACGATGATTGCGGCGTTTCACGAGCTGCTGAAGATCCGCCACGACACCAGGGGCGTGCCCGACCTCAGGGTCGCCGCCTTCCTCGGCTCGATCCACAAGGTCGCGCGGAGTTACATGGAACTGGGGATTTTCCCTTGATGACGAGACACTGACTCCCTCGATGACGAGGACACGGAGAAGTACGGAGGACACGGAGGAACTCTCCGTGTTCTCCGTCCTCCTCCGTGTTCTCGGTCAGAACGAATATCGCAGATTCAATTGCGCCGTCCGGGTCGGATTCACCACCGAGCGCAGGATCAAGAACGTCGCTGTATCGCGCCGGTCGCTGCTCGGGTTGGTGAAGTTGGCGCGGTTGGTGACGTTGAACACGTCCACCCACGCCTGCAGCGAACGGCCGCCGCCCAGCTTGAAGGCGTAGCGCGCTCGCACGCTGGCCAGCATCTGGTCGGGACCGCGCGCGCCGCGGAAGCCGCCGTCGGTCTCCACCGTGATCGCATCGGGATTGCCGGCCGCGCCGCTATAGCTGCCGGCCGGCAACGGCTCTTCGAACTGGCCATTGCGATTGTCATCCGTGGTGCTGTCGGTCAGCGTGAACGGCGATCCGCTCTGGTATTGCAGCGCGCCGCTCAGCTGAAGGCCGCCGGTCTTCGGCACATTGACGGCGCCCGACACCGAGAGCACGTGGGGACGGTCCTGCGTCGTACGCGCTTCGCCGGCTTCGAGTCGAAGGTCGTTCAGCACCTGGGTCGACACGGTGTCGATGACACCCGGCGACGCCACGTTCCCGTACGCCCGGGACAGTGTGTACGCGACGCGGTACTGGTGACCTCGGCTCAGCCGCTTGTTCAGGCTGAACTGCAGCGAATCCGAATTCGCCCAGCCCAGATTGGTAATCTCCAGCACCGCCGCCGTGAAATTCGCGGCGTCCACGCGGGTCACCGCGGCCGTCCGGGCCGTGGTCGCACGAACGCCGGGGTTGAGGTCGCGCCGCAAATACAGCGACTTCAAATTGTTGTGGATGTAGTCGGCGCTCACCGCCATCGAGCCACCGAGCTGCCGCTCGTACCCGACGCTGCTCTGTGAGGTGTACGGCACCTTCCGGTTGGGGTTATCGAACTGCACGGTGCCGGTGTTCTTCTGCAGCGTGCCGGACGGAAACATCGAGTTCAAGAGCGCCCGGTTCACGACCGGTCCGTTGACCAGGAACGGGTCAGTCGGCAGGCGGCCCTGCGACGGACCCGCGTCGATGTTGTTGGCCGGGAAGCTCACCGTGAATGAATCGGAGAACACGCCGGACGACACCACGGCCGTCAGGAATGCGAACGGCGTCTTCTGATAGAACATGCCCCAGCCGCCGCGAATCACGGACGTGCCCTCGTCGTTGAGCGCCCAGGTCGCGCCCAGCCGCGGCGCGAAGTTGTTGAGGTCTTTCGGATACGCGTCTTCACTGGCGAAGCGCGGGTTGTTCTTCTGCTTGATCGGCAGGATTTCGGCGTCCCACCGGACGCCCACGCTCGCGGTGAGGCGGTTGTTCACCTTCCACTTGTCCTGCGCAAAGAAACCGACATACGTGCCCGTCACTTTGAAGTCGGACGGTGTCGGCACGCGGATCGTCAGCCGATCGGGATACGTGCGCGGATTGTTGCGGTCGAAGTCCAGATCGGTCGACGAGAAGCCGAACGTGCCGTTCAGCGTGCTCGCGTCATAGATGTGCAACGGCGTGTGCACCACGCTGGTCCCGAACTTGAGATCGTGATCGCCCTTCTTGCCGGGCACAAACCACGCGAATGTCTCGTCCAGCTGGTAGGCCGGATCCATGCGCCGGTTGGCGCGCGTGCTGAAGCCGTCGCGGTGCGTCTGGAAGAGCAGGTCCGGGCCCAGCTTCGCCTGATCGCCGATCTCGAAGTAGCCGGGGTTGCCGAAGAACACGTCTTCCTTGGTGTACGACAGCTTGAAGGTGTTGACCCGGGTGTTGGCGATCACCGAGTTCAGGGTGCCGACCACGGTGTAATCGGTGTCGGTCTCCATCTCGGCGCGTGACTTGGTCCACGTGGTGACGCCCGGGAACTGGTTCGACTGCGGCGAGGTCTCGCGCAGATATCGCGCCGCCCAGGTGTTGTTGCCGTTGATCTGGTGATCGACCCGCGCCATCCAGTTCCACACGTTGTCGTGCGTGAAGTCGCTGAAGTTCAGCTCGGGACGCGCCGGGATGTTGATGGTGACGCCGCGGTTCTGATCGATGCGCTCGAGATTGGCGAAGAAGTGGACCTTGTCCCTCACAATCGGGCCGCCGATGTTGCCGCCGAACTGCGTCTGCTTGGCGTTGGCCTTGGGCAGGCCCTGCCTGGCGGCAAAATAGTTCTGCGCCGTCATGTTCTGGTTGGCGTTGAAATAGAACGCGGTGCCGCGGAAGGCGTTGGTCCCCGACTTCGAGACCGCGTTGACGACGCCGCCGGACGAGGCGCCGAACTCGGCGTCGAACTGGCTGGTGAGGAGCTGGAATTCCTGCACCGCTTCGACAGGGTGCGGGCCTGCGCGCCGCCGTTGCCGCCGTTGAAGGTGTCGTTGTTGCCGGCGCCGTCGAGCGTGTAGTTGACGTTCTGCGTGCCCTGGCCGTTGATGCGAATCGAGTCGGCGCCGAACGAGTCGGTCGAGATGAACGCCGTCACGCCCGGCAGGGTGCCGAGATAGGTCGTGAAGTTGCGGTTGATCGACGGGATGTCCTGCAGCTCCTGCGATGTCACGACGCCGCCGATCTGCTTGGACGACGTGTCGACCAGCGGGGTCTCCGCGGTGACGGTGACCTGCTCTTCGACGCCGCCGACCTGCAGCGGAATGTCGATCGAAAACGCCTTGCCGACTTCGACGCGGACGCCGCCGCGCTGGTACTTCTTGAAGCCCGAGAGCGTCGCCGTGATCTCATACAGCCCGGGCGTGAGCGCGCTCATCGAGAACGTGCCGTCCGTGCTGCTGATGGTTTCGCGATACTGCCCCGACGCTTCGTTCTTGGCGATCACCGCCACCCCCGGCAGGACCGCCGACTGCTGATCGACCACCTTGCCGCGCAGATCGCCGGTGCCGAGCTGCGCCAGGGCCGGCGCCGGCCCCAACACGGATGCCCCCAACGCAATTGCTACAATCGACTTCAAAACATTCATACAAAGCCTCCGTAAACAGTGACGCGATCGACGGCAAAGTGGACCGAATTGGTACCCGGGAGACCGAACGCGACTGATGTCGCAGTAAGAGGTGGCGCGCCCTGACTCCCTTCGACTTGCGCCGCCCGCTCGACGCGCGCACTGCGCTCAGGGCGAAGGGAATCGACGCGCCTACGGACAGGTACAGCGTGTCCGAGGCCGGGAAGCGAAGGCGCCCATCTGCGGTGTATTGAACGATGGGCGCGGCTGGATGTCAACGTTGGAGTGACCCGCCTTCGCCAGGGTGACGGCGAGGCGGGCCGGGGACGAATGCTGGGGCGGGCGGGCCCGCCTTCGCAAAGCTTCGGCGAGGCAGGCTACTCGAGGCTCTTTTTGGGCCGCATGTTGCCCGAAAGGATCCGCTTCCGCAGCCGGATGCTCTTCGGCGTCACCTCGACCAGCTCATCGTCGTTGATGAATTCCACCGCGACTTCCAGTCCCATCAGGTGCGGCGGCACGAGGCGAATGGCCTCGTCGGTGCCGGACGAGCGCATGTTGGTCTGCTTTTTCTCGCGGCAGATGTTGACGTCGAGATCGTTGGTGCGCGCGTTCTCGCCGATCAGCATGCCTTCGTAGACCTGCGTGCCGGGCTCGATGAAGATGGTGCCGCGCTCCTGCAGGGCGCCAATCGCGTAGGCGGTTGCCACGCCGGTGCGGTCGGAGACCAGGGCGCCGGTAGCGCGGGCGGCGATCGGTCCGTGCCACGGTTCCCAACCCGAGAAGATGTGGTTGAGGATGCCGGTGCCCTTGGTGTCGGTGAGGAACTGCGAGCGGAAGCCGATCAGGCCGCGCGCCGGAATGCGGAATTCGAGCCGCACGCGGCCGCTGCCGTGGTTCACCATCTTCGTCATGGTGCCCTTGCGCACGCCGCACATCGCGATCACGACGCCCTGGAATTCTTCGGCGACGTCGATCACCAGCTCCTCGACCGGTTCCATGCGGACGCCCTTGACTTCCTTGACGACGATCTCGGGCCGCGACACCTGCATCTCGAACCCCTCGCGGCGCATCATTTCGATCAGGATCGCCAGCTGCAGCTCGCCGCGGCCGAGCACCTTGAACTGTTCGGGCGTCTCCGTTGGCTCGACGCCAATCGAGACATTGCCGAGCAGCTCCTTGTCGAGCCGTTCCTTCAGGTGGCGCGACGTCAGGTAGCTGCCGCCGTCGCGGCCCGCCATCGGCGAGGTGTTGACGCCGAAAATCATCGAGACGGTGGGCTCGTCAACCGCGACCGGCGCAATCGCCTTGCGGTGTTCGGGGTCGGCGATGGTCTCGCCGATGGTGATGTCTTCGATGCCGGCCAGGCAGACAATGTCGCCGGCCGCAGCCTCGTCGATCTCGACGCGCTTGAGCCCCTCGAACGAGAACAGCTTGGTGACGCGGGTCTCCTTGTACTTGCCGTCCAGCTTGCAGATCACGACCGGATCGTTGAGGCGCACGCGGCCGTTGGAAATGCGGCCGATGGCGATGCGCCCGAGGTAGTCGCTGGCGTCCAGGTTCGACACCAGCATCTGCAGCGGCGCGTTGACATCGCCGCGCGGCGGCGGCACGTGCGAGAGGATCGCGTCGAACAACGGGCGGAGATCTTCACCGGGCACCGCGAGGTCCGTGCTGGCCGTGCCGGCGCGCCCGCTCGTGAAGAGCACCGGAAACTCGATCTGATCTTCCGTCGCGTCCAGGTCGATGAAGAGGTCGTAGACCTCGTTGAGCACTTCCTTCGCCCGCGCATCCGCGCGATCGATCTTGTTGATCACGACGATCGGCGGCAGGCCGCGCTCGAACGCCTTGCGCAACACGAACCGCGTCTGCGGCAGCGGCCCTTCGGCCGCATCGACCAGCAGCACGACGCCGTCAGCCATCGACAGCACGCGCTCGACCTCGCCGCCGAAATCGGCGTGGCCCGGGGTGTCCATGATGTTGATCAGGGTCTCGCCGTAATGGACCGCGGTGTTCTTGGCCAGGATGGTGATGCCGCGCTCGCGCTCCAACTCGTTGCTGTCCATCGCGCGCTCGGTGATGCGCTCGTTGGCGCGGAACACGCCGCCCTGGCGGAACATCGCGTCGACCAGCGTGGTCTTGCCGTGATCGACGTGGGCAATGATTGCGACGTTTCGTCTCAGCTGGTTGGCTACAGGCGCGGTCTTCAGCATAGAAAGCATCTCTCCAGTATACCGGCGTTCCTGACGCGAGGGCACTTCTGCACTTGTTGACTGGAGGGGCACTCCTTGTCGGGAGGGCACTCCTTGTCGTCTAAATGCGGCATCCTTTACATCGTGGCACCGCGGCGATGAACCAAGCGAACTGTGAACCCCGGAACCATGACCCGTGAACCCCGGTATTATGTCGCTATGCCGTTATATGAATACCGCTGCCGGGAGTGTGACCATCACTTCGAGCTGCTGATTCGAGAGTCGACCCGGTATGAGTGCCCGAAATGCGCCAGCGCTGAGCTGGATAAGCAGTTGTCGGTATTCGCCGTGAGCGCCCCGTCCAGCGGCGGCATGACGATGAATGCGGGGCCGTCGCCGTGCGGCGCATGCGGCGATCCGCGTGGCGCGGGCAGCTGCCGTACCAACTGAGGACGTGATGGCGCGCTATCCGCTCGCCGCCGACGTCGCGCTCGTCGCCATCCTCGCCTCCGCGGGCCC
>JANOZI010000596.1:0-1834 GCA_031429375.1 Acidobacteriota bacterium
CTGCGCACGCTGTTCCGGTCGTCTCAGTTCCAGAATCCGGCCAACTTCTTTCAACGCTATTCATGGCCGGCTGAGTACGTGGTGCGGGCCATCAAGGAAATCGGCTGGGCCGGCTTCTCGGTCAACACCGCGATGACGCCCCTGGCCAACATGGGCCAGCAGCTCTACGAGCCGCCGGACGTCAACGGGTGGGGCACCGGTCCCGACTGGATCTCGACCTCGTCCATGCTGGCGCGGATGAACTTCGCCTCCACGCTGGCCGCCAACCAGCGCTTCAACCTGGCGCGCGACGCCCAGCCGTACCGCCAGTCGCCCGACCGCGTGCTCGAGTACATGCTCCAGCGCTTCCCAAACATGGGGTTCACGTCGACCGCGACCGTCGCGATGTCGGAGTATCTCCGGTCGACCGCCTGGACCGGCAACGACGCGCAGTTACAGGCGAGAGTGCCCGGCCTGACGCGCCTGATCGTTGGCGCAGGCGAGTACCAGTTCAATTAAGGACGCCACCATGAGCTTTTCACGACGGCAGTTCGTCAAGGGCGGCGTCACCGCATTTACGTTCGGCTTCGCGGCCCCGGAGATGATCGCCAACATCGCCTTCGCGCAGGGCGTGCCCTCGCGGAATCTCGTGGTGGTGTATCTCAGCGGCGGCAACGATTCGCTGAGCACCGTCATCCCGTATCGCGATGCCAACTACGCGGCCCGCCGGCCCACGCTGGCGATTCCGGCCGGCAACGTGCTGCAGATCGGCCGCGATTCGTCGAACGTCGAGCTCGGGCTGCATCCACGCCTGACCGGCCTCAAGTCGATCTTCGACGGCGGGCGGCTGGCGATCGTGCAGCGCACCGGCTACGCCAACCAGAGCCGCTCGCATTTCACCGGCTTCGACATTTGGGGCACCGCCAGCACTAGCAACACGTCCGGTACCGGATGGCTGGGCCGCTACCTCGATACACTGCAGACGCCGGTCGATCCGCTGGTGGCCTGGAACACCGTGCGCGAAACGCCGCGCCCGCTGCTGGCGCGCACGGTGGGCGTGCCGGCGATCACCAGCCCGGCCACTTATGCATTCTCGAGCCCCAATACCGGGGCCGAAGCAGGCTACGAACGCACCGCGCAAACGCGGATTTCGTCGCACGTCCCGGTTGATCGACCGCACCTGGCGTTCGTCAACTCGACCACGCAAGCGGCGCTCGGCACGCTCGATCGCGTCGCCACCGTCGCGACCTATCGTCCAGCCAATACCTACCCGAACAACGGCTTCGGCCAGGCCCTGACCGCGGTCGCCGGCGCCATGAACAAGCAGATCGGAACGAAGGTGTTCTGGGTGCAAACGGGCGGGTTCGACACGCACGCCACGCAGGGCGTGAACCAGGGCGCCTATTTCAACTTGATGGCGACACTCGGCGACGGCCTCAAGGCGTTCTACGACGACCTGAACGCGCAGGGCCTGCTGAACAACACGCTCGTGCTCGTGTATTCGGAGTTCGGCCGCCGCATCACCGAGAACGGCAGCGCGGGCACCGACCACGGCGCGGGCGCCAACATGATGGTGCTCGGCGGCCTGGTGCGCGGCGGCATCTACGGCACCGCGCCCAACCTCAGCCTGGATCCCGCCAACCCGACGCTCGAAAACAGCGCGGCCGATGTGAAGTACGAAACCGACTTCCGCACGGTCTACGCGAAGATCCTCGACAGTTGGCTCGGCTCGAATTCGGTCACCATTCTTGGTGGCGATTACAGAGCCGGCGCGCCGGAGATTCTCTGATCACGTTAACCACGGAGGACACGGAGAAAGTTTTCTAGACAAGAAAGGCGCAGCCGAGCTCAGGCG
>JANOZI010000597.1:0-2245 GCA_031429375.1 Acidobacteriota bacterium
GCGGCGTGCCGACCTTCGGCATCACCGACGGCAGCACCACGCCGATCGCGATGCACTGCGACGGCTACCTGCTCGCGCCGATCAGCAGTCCGTCCTTCACCGGCTCCTATGTCGCGCCAATGGCGTTGATCAACGCCATCACGCTGGCCTGCGCGCACCTCCAACCCAAACGGGCGCTGGCGATTCTTCGCCGCACCGAAAAGGAGTACCGGTCCGGTGAGCGCTGGTATCAGGAACCGCTTCGTGCCAACGGCCGGAGAGACTAAAGTCGAACGCGTCCGAACTGCAAGTGGAGACTGCCATGTCACGAACCGCGTCCATCATCGTCGCCCGAGCCGCGCTCATTCTCGTCACCAGCCTGGTGCTGGCCGAGGCCGCACCGGCGCAAGGGACCCGCCTGCTACGCCGCCCGGCCGTCAGCCGCGAGCTCGTCGCGTTCGAGTACGGCGGCGATCTGTGGACCGTGCCGCGCGGCGGCGGACAGGCGCGGCGGCTCACCTCCACCCCGGCCGCCGAGATCGATCCGTGGTTCTCGCCCGACGGAGCGCGCCTCGCGTTCACAGCCACGGTCGGCGGCAATACCGACGTCTACGTGGTAGCGGCGACCGGCGGCGAACCGACGCGCCTCACGTTCCATCCGAGCCTGGATGCGGCGCGCGGCTGGAGCCCTGACGGACGCGGCGTGCTGTTCGCGTCGACCCGCGAGACCGTGCCGGTGCCCGGCCTGCCCTCGATCTTCAGGCTGTGGTCAGTGGCCGTCGCTCCGACGAGCGCGGTCAGCGCGGTGCCGGACGTGTTACCAATGCCGAGGGCCTTCACCGGTAGTTTCTCGCCCGACGGCCGCCGCATGGCCTACGAGGAAATCGGGCTTGGGTTCGCGTCCGACTGGGCGCAGAACCAGAGCAGCCTGTGGCGCAATTATCGCGGCGGCCGCACGCGGCCGATCCGGCTGATCACACTCGCCGATCGCTCCGTCGAGAAGCTGCCGTGGACCACCAGCAACGACAGCTCGCCGATGTGGGTCGGCGACACGGTGTACTTCCTCTCGGATCGCAACGGCACGACCAACCTGTTTAGTTACCGCCAGGGCGGCAAGGACGTCACCGCGCTCACCCGTCACACCGACTTCGACGTGATGAACGCGTCCGCGACGAGTGATGCGATCGTTTACGAGCAAGGCGGCGATTTGCACCTGTTCGACATCGCGTCGAAGCAGGCGCGGCGGCTGACGATCGAGGTCGCGGGAGACTTTCCCTGGGCGCGTCCGCAGCTCAAGAAGGTCGCCAGCATGGTGCGCAGCGCCGTGTTGTCGCCGACCGGCGTGCGCGCGGCCTTCGAGGCCCGCGGCGAGATCTTCACGGTGCCGGCCGAGAAAGGCCAGCCGCGCAACCTGACGCAATCATCCGGCACGCACGATCGCAATCCGGTCTGGTCACCTGATGGCCGGGACATCGCGTGGCTGTCGGACGAAAGCGGCGAGTATCAACTGATGATTGCCGAGCAGACCGGCGTAACGAAGCCGCGCACGATCGCGCTGCCGTCGAAGGCGTTTTTCTCCACCCCGGTCTGGTCACCTGATGGCAAGCAACTGCTGCTCGAAGACAACCACCTCGCACTGTGGACCATCGACGTCGCCAGCGGCGCCGCCGTGAAGCTCGAGACCGACACCTACGATGACCCCGGCCGGCGCTTCGACGCGGTGTGGTCGCCCGATTCGCAGTGGGTCGCGTACTCGAAGAGCCTCGACAGCCACCTGCGCGCAATTTTCCTCTACTCGATCGCCGAGAAGCGCGCGCACCAGGTCACCGACGGCCTCTCGGATGCCACTGCGCCGGCGTTCGATGCGTCGGGCAAATATCTGTACTTTCTCGCGAGCACCAACTATGCGCTGCGGATCAGCTGGCTCGAAATGAGCTCGGTCGATCGGCCGGCCACGCGTGCCGTGTATCTCGCCGTGCTCAGCGACAACGAGCCGTCGCCGCTCCTGCCCGAGACCGGTGATGAGCCGGTGCGGGGTGCCGGCGATGGCGCCAAACCGGCGCCAGCGGCGCCGGTGCGCGTCGACATCAAGGGCATCGATCAGCGGATTCTCGCGCTTGGGGCACCCGCCGGCGACTATTCGTCGTTAACAGCCGGCCCGGCCGGATCGGTGTTCTACCTGGAAACGCCGCGAGGCGGCGGACCGGCGCCGCTCACGCTGCACCGCTACCAGCTGCGCGATCGCAAGGCGGCGCCGTTTCTCGAA
>JANOZI010000598.1:0-2503 GCA_031429375.1 Acidobacteriota bacterium
GCCCTTGACCCCCGTGACTGCGATCGAGCGGCCGCCGCGGTTGGGTCCGATGCTGCGCCACTTGTAGGCGTTCAGCAGCGCCGGATCAATCGCTTGGGTCTCCACCCCACCACGCAACGTCCGCGTGGCGGGGGCCCCGGCCTCCACCCCACCACGCAACGTCCGCGTGGCGGGGGCCCCGGCCTCCACCCCACCACGCAAAGTCCGCGTGGCGGGGGCCCCGGGCTGCCGGGCGTCACCGTGCGCATTGTCGAGGGCCAGACCGACGATGTGCTGCATGCGAGCGATGCGGTCGTGACGGCGTCGGGCACGGCGACGGTGCAGACGGCGCTGCACGGCAAGCCGATGGTGGTGCTGTACAAGCTGTCGCCGATGACCTACCGGCTCGGCAAGCCGCTGGCGCGGGTCGACATGTATGCGATGGTGAACCTGATCGCCGGCGAGCGCGTGGTGCTGGAGCTGATCCAGGATGCGTGCAGCGGAGAAGCCGTGGCGGCGGAAACCGTGAAACTGTTGACCGATACCGATTATCGACAGCGCATGATCGGCAAGATTGCCGAAGTCCGGAGCCGCCTCGGTGGTCCCGGCGCGAGCGAGCGCGCCGCCGATGCCGTACTTCATGTCGTACACTCTCAGCATGTTGCGTAACTTTGCGATCGTCGTGATGGGTCTCGCGTTGACGGCGACGGCCGGTGCCGTCACGGTGGCGCCCCTCAGCTTCGAAGAGCTCGTCAACGAATCGAGCACGGTGGTGTACGGCCGGGTCTCCGAGGTGCGCGGGCAGTGGTCCGACGACCGGCGCCGCATCGACAGCTTCGTGACCATCGAGGTGGTCGGCCGCTACAAGGGATCGCCGGGCGACACGCTGACATTCACCGTGCCCGGCGGGCAGGTCGGCCGCTACATGAACCTCGTTCCGGGCGCTCCGTCATTTGCGCCGGGCGATCGCGCGGTGCTGTTCCTGACGTCGCGCGGCCCGCGGCTGCCGATCACCACCGGGTTCACGCAGGGCATTTACCGGGTGACCGTGGACGCCCGCGGAACCGCTGTGGCGGTACCGCCCGCGATCGACACGGCGGATCGGCGTATTGTGCGCGGCGACGTGATGCGCAAGCCCGTGCCGCTCGCGTCGTTCGAGGCCGCCGTGCGCGCGGTGAGGCAGCGATGACGCGAGCCCCGATCGCGGCACTTGCCATCATCGTGATGGTGTTTTCGTTGCAGCCGCCGGCGCATGCGTATCTGAAGCTCGGCGCGGCCATCGACGGCCAGGTCATCAACGTATCGTGGCGGCAGCCGGTCCGCTATTTCGTGTCGGATCGTGACGGCACCGGCGTCACGGCTGCCGATCTGCGCGGGGCGATTGCCCGCGCCACCGCGACGTGGCAGAACGTGCCGTCCGCCACCGTCCGCTTCGAGTTCGCCGGCTCCACGTCGGTCGCGCCCGGCGGCGCGGACGGGCGGACCACGCTGGGCTTTCTCGATCGCCCCGATCTCGATCGCGTGCTCGGCTCCACCAGCTTCGTGATCGACACCACCAACGGCGCGATTGTCGAGGCCGACGTGTTCTTCAACACGCGCTTCACCTGGTCGGTGTCGCCTCAGGGCGAAGCCGGGCGTGTCGACCTCGAGTCCGTGGTGCTGCACGAGCTGGGACACGTGCTCGGCCTTGGCCACTCCGCGCTCGGCGAAACCGAGCGCACCGGCACGGGCGGCCGGCGCGTGCTGGCTTCCGGCGCGGTGATGTTTCCG
This sequence comes from Acidobacteriota bacterium, assembly GCA_031429375.1. Classification (GTDB taxonomy): domain Bacteria; phylum Acidobacteriota; class Vicinamibacteria; order Vicinamibacterales; family UBA2999; genus 12-FULL-67-14b. The sequence continues at coordinate 1,750 of JANOZI010000598.1, forward strand.
ATCGCGATGACCCCGGGCGCGATTGCCGACCGCGTGCTGCAGCCCGACGACATGGCGGGGATCTCGGACCTCTATCCGGCCGCGGGCCAGGTCGACACCACCGGAGGCATCACCGGCCGCGTCACGAAGAATGGCCAGGGCGTGCTTGGCGCGCATGTCGTCGCGTTCAATCCCGAGACCGGCGTACTCGTCGGCAATTTCGCCCTGAACATGGCCGGCGAGTTTGCCATCGTCCGGCTGTCGCCGGGTCCGTATGTCCTGCGCATCGAGCCGCTGGACGATGCGGAGGTCGACAGTTTCTTTTCCACCGCGATCGACACTGACTTCCGCGTGACGTACGCGCCTCGCATGGTCGTCGCGCCCAGGGGAGGGTCTTCCAGCTCCATTGAAATCAGGGTCGCTCCCAAATGAAGGTGCCTGGGGTGCCTAGGGTGCCTAAGGTGCCAAGGGTATGGTGCCTAGGGTGCGTAGGGTGCCTAGGGTGCCTGGCCGTGCTGGTGCTCGCAGCTACGGCCAGCGCGCAGAGTACGGAGCCGCCGTCGCTTCGCGCGCATCGTGCGACCCTGATTGCGGGAGTCACCTGGTCGGGGAGTTATCCGATCGGCAGTCGCAACGCGATACTGAGGTCGAGTGCCGTGGGCGCCACTCCGCCGCCCTTCACGCTGTTTTCGTCGGCATCGACCGTGGACTCGATCGCCGGTGTTGAAGGGCGCGTCGGGTTCACGTTCACCAGGGACCTGGCCGTGGAAGTGGG
>JANOZI010000599.1:0-5899 GCA_031429375.1 Acidobacteriota bacterium
GTTCTCGCGGCCCTGGCCGAGCCGCTCGCCGCCATAGGCGAACCACGCGCCGCTCTTTTCGATGATCTTGTGCTCGACCGCGATGTCGATGAGGTCGCCTTCGCGCGACACGCCCTCGCCGTACATGATGTCGAACTCGGCCTCGCGGAAGGGCGCCGCCATCTTGTTCTTGACGATCTTGACCCGCGTGCGCCCGCCGACGACGTTCTCGCCGTCCTTGATGGCGCCGATGCGGCGGATGTCGATGCGCACCGACGCATAGAACTTCAGCGCGCGCCCGCCGGTGGTGGTTTCGGGGTTGCCGAACATCACGCCGATCTTCTCGCGCAGCTGGTTGATGAAGATCAGCGACGTCTTCGACTTCGACACCGCGCCGGTGAGCTTGCGCAGCGCTTGTGACATGAGCCGCGCCTGCAGGCCCATTTGCGCCTCGCCCATCTCGCCCTCGATTTCGGCGCGGGGCACGAGCGCCGCGACCGAGTCGACGACCACGACGTCGACGCTGTTGGAGCGGATCAGCACCTCGACGATCTCGAGGGCCTGCTCGCCGTTGTCGGGTTGCGACACCAGGAGGTTGTCGATGTCGACGCCGAGTTTCTTGGAATACGCGGCGTCGAGCGCGTGTTCGGCGTCGACGAAGGCGGCCAGCCCGCCGGCCTTTTGCGCCTCCGCGATCACTTGCAGCGCCAGCGTGGTCTTGCCCGACGACTCGGGCCCGAAGATCTCGATGACGCGCCCGCGCGGCACGCCGCCGATGCCCAGCGCGTAGTCGATGCTGAGCGCGCCGGTCGAGATCACGTCCACCGGCCCGACGGCCTTGTTCTGGCCGAGCCGCATGATGGAGCCTTTGCCGAACTGCTTTTCTATCTGGCCGACGGCCACGTCGAGTGCTTTGATGCGTTCCTGTCGTTCGTCTATTGGCATGAGATGGGGTCCTTTCAGGACAGGATTGATCCTAGAAACGCGCCAAGCGAAAGTCAAGGGTAAATCCGTGCATCAAAACGCGGCTGTTGGTTCATTTTCAACAGTTTAGGGGAAATGACCACTTTCGCCTATTTTCCGGCCGGATCGCAGGAATTGCCACATCGGCGTTTGACCGGCATCGCTAAAACCTCGTACGGTTAACGATGCCCAGCCCGGTCGGACATGCGCTCGGAGGAGCCATTGTCGGACTCCTCATGGAGCGCCGCCGCACGCCCCGCGCCCTGCCGCTTGGCGTGTTTGCGGTTGTCGCGATGCTTCCCGACCTCGACTTCCTGTGGGGCCGCCATAGCATGGAGACCCACAGTATTGGCGCCGCGGTGCTCGCCGGCCTGGCCGTGATGGCGGGGACGCGCGGGCGAAATGCCTGGCTCGCGATTGCCGTCACGCTGGCGTGGTCCAGTCATATTTTCTTTGATTGGCTGGGGTCCGATGACACGCCGCCGCTCGGCGTGATGGCGTTCTGGCCGCTCACGTCGACGTTCTATTTCGCTGATGCGTTTGTCTTCGAGGCGATCTCGCGGCGCTACTGGCTGTCGAACTTCGTGCCGCACAACGCCTGGGCCGTCGCAAAAGAGCTGTTGATTCTCGGCCCGCCGTTCTTGCTGCTCAGAGCATTTCGATCGCGAGGGCCACGCCGTTCCCGCCCCCCAGGCAAAGGGTCGCGATACCGCGCTTGAGCCCGCGCGCCTTCAACGCATAAATCAACGTCGTCAGGATCCGCGCGCCCGACGCGCCGATCGGATGCCCGAGCGCCACCGCGCCGCCGTTGACGTTGACCTTGGCCGGATCGACGCCGAGCTCCTTCATAACGGCCACGGCCTGTACGGCGAAGGCTTCGTTCAGTTCGATCAGGTCGACGTCGCTCATCGACCAGCCGGCCTTCTTCAAGACTTTGCGCGTCGCCTCGACGGGCGTCATCAACAACATCCTGGGCGCCAGGCCGCTCGTCGCCTGCGCCACGATGCGGGCGAGCGGTGTGGCACCAAGCGCCTTGACCTTGTCGTCGGCCATCACCACCAGTGCGGCGGCGCCGTCGTTGACGGGCGGGGCATTGCCGGCGGTCACCGAGCCGTCTTTCTTGAACGCGGGCTTGAGCGCGCGCAGCACCTCCGCGGTGGTGTCGCCGCGCACCGATTCGTCTGTCGTGAACGAGATCGGGTCGCCCTTCTTCTGCGGGATCTTGACCGGCAGGATTTCCGCGTCGAACGTGCCGGCGGCTTGCGCGGCCGCGGCCTTCTTGTGGCTGTCGGCGGCGTATTGATCCTGTTGATCGCGCGTGACCTTGTGCAGGTCGGCGACGGTCTCGCCGGCGTGACCCATGTGCCAGTTCTCGAACGGGCACCACAGGCCGTCGTGGACCATCGAGTCAATCACCTGGCCGTTGCCCATGCGCAGGCCTTCGCGCACCTTCGGCAGGAGGTACGGCGCGTTGCTCATCGACTCCATGCCGCCCGCCACGGCGATGTCGATGTCGCCGGTCTGAATGCCCTGGTGCGCGAGCATCACGGCCTTGAGGCCGGAGCCGCAGACCTTGTTGATGGTGAGCGCCGCCACGTGATCGGCCAGCCCGCCCTTGAGCGCGGCCTGTCTCGCCGGCGCCTGCCCGGCGCCGGCCGAGACGACGTTGCCCATGATGCATTCGTCGACGCTCGCGGGATCGACCTTCGCGCGTGCGACGGCCTCGCGCACCACCAGCGCCCCGAGCTCGGGAGCGGAAAAGTCTTTGAGCGTGCCGAGAAATTTTCCGGTGGGCAGGCGAACGGCGCTGACGATAAGAGCGTTACGCATGAATGGATCTATCTTGCCACATCGTAGGGCACCCCTTTAGGGGTGCCTACGAGAAGTCGAGCTTCTTGACTATGTTTTCGCCGAGCAGATCATCCAGCCGGATTTGAATGAGCGAAGTGGACTTGCGGACCGCGGCCAGCCACGCCGGCGTTTCCGCGCGCACATAGAGCACGCCGGTGTCGGCCAACCGGACCGTCGTCGACTTGTCAATGGCGGCGCCGACCGCCAACCGCCAGGCGAACGCGACCTTCTCCGCCGTCAGCGGCGCCTTGCGGATGACTTCCGCCACCACGCCCTGCATCACCTGATTGGCCTTGATCACGGTTCGATGGTAACAGATGATTTGCGCATGAAAACTGGACAACGCGCGCCGGGCATCGCGACGGCCATGGCGCTGGCGGCAACCACCATCCTGGCGCAGTCAGGTCCGCCGTGGAAGCTCGTCGAGCACACGATCGCCACCGACGTTCGCGGCGGCTATCAGGTTCTCGCCGCTGATCTGAACAAGGACAAGCGAATCGACCTCGTCGCCGTTCCTATCAGCAAAACAGGCGAGGTGTTCTGGTTCGAGAATCCCTCATGGGCGCGTCACGTCCTTGCCACGGTGCCTCTGAGCATTTATTCCGACGCTTTCGACATTGATGGTGACGGGATTCCGGAAATTGGCCTCGCCAGCGGATGGTCGACCAACACGGCCATCAGCTCGGGTGAAATGTCCCTCCTGACGCACGGTCCCGACGTCAACGCTCCGTGGACCATCAAGCTGTTCGACAAGATACCGACCGCCCATCGTGTGCGTTGGATCGATGCGGAAGGGACAGGGCGCAAGCTGCTGATCATGGCTCCTCTGGCGGGCACGAACGGCAACGAGCCCGACTACAAGGACAAGGCCTCGATCTACGCCTACAATCCGACGGACCTGAAGCGGCAGTTGGTAACGGATCAGGATGAGGGCGTGATTCACGGACTCTACGTGGTGGATTGGGACGGCAACGGCAAGGAGGCGCTGCTCAGCGCCAGCTTCGAAGGCATCCATGTGCATCGCCTCGTGAATGGCCAGTGGACGCGCACGCGCCTCACCGCCGGCAGTCCGGAGCCGCGCCCCAGGAACGGGTCGAGTGATGTGACCGTACTGAAAACGAAGTCCGGTCGCCAACTCGCCGCGATCGAGCCATGGCACGGCAATCAGGTCGTCATCTATCAAGGCAAGGGGGACGTGTGGGGTCAGAGGACGGTCATCGACGACACCCTGAACGACGGACACACCCTCCAGTCCGGCGACCTCGATGGCGACGGCACCGACGAGATCGTCGCGGGATACCGGAGGGCCGGTGTCAATGTCTATTGGCACAATGGCGCGAGTTGGTCGAAGGTAGTGCTCGAGCAGAAGGCGCTGGGCGCGTCAGCGTGCGTGCTCGCACAGCTGAATGATGACTCGCGCCTCGACCTCGCCTGCCTTGGCAGCAGCACGCTCAAGTGGTACGAGAACCAGCCGGCAAAATAGTTCTCGCCAGCCGATCGCCGCGCCGCGCCGAATTACTACGCGCGGCGGGGTTCGAGTTCGACGTGCACGCGGTGGAGATCGACGAGACGCCGCGACCCGGCGAAGCGGCGGCGGCGTATGTCGAACGCCTCGCGATCGAAAAAGCGCAGGCCGCGTTCAAGGACCTGATCGACAAACCTGAAGGTTTGTCGCCACCAGATTTATCGGTATTGGGGGCCGACACCACGGTGGTGCTCGACGGCCGCATTCTCGGCAAGCCCGAGGATCGCGCCGACGCCGTCGCCATGCTCACCGCGCTCAGCGGCCGCGCGCACGACGTCCTCACCGGCGTCGCCATCGTCAGCGCCCTGGGCGTGCGATCGGGCGTCGAACACACGCGCGTCTGGTTTTCCGCCGTTACAGACGAAGACATCCGCCGCTACGTCGAGAGCGGCCAGCCTATGGACAAGGCCGGCGCCTATGGCATCCAGGGCCTCGCCTCGCGCTTTATCCCCAGAATCGAGGGCTCGTACACCAACGTCGTTGGGTTGCCGGTGACGTTGGTCTCTAGTATCCTTAGAACGGAGTAGCCTCTTGGGCTAAACCCTATGAAATACAAAGCGATCAAGATCGGTCTCACGAGCCTCGTTCTCGCGCTCACGTTCGGCGGCCTGCTCTACACGACGCTGGCCGAGGGGACGGAGTACTACAAGCACGTTGATGAAGTCATGCTGCAACCCGACGGCTGGTACGGCAAGAAGCTGCAGCTGCATGGCTTCGTCGTGCCGGATTCGATCGGCCGGCGGCCGAACACCCTCGACTGGCAATTCAAGGTCCAGAGCAACGGGCATGTCGTCACCGCGTGGTACACCGGCGTCACGCCCGACACCTTCAAGAGCGAATCGGAAGTCGTGCTGAAAGGCACGCTCGACAAGGAAGGCTTTCACGTCCTGCCCAACGGCGTGATGGCGAAGTGCCCGTCCAAGTACGAAGCCAAGCCTGGAGCGGTCGCACCCTCCGGGAAGTACTGAGGGGCCGTCATGGCTCCTCTCGGCGCCTTTCTGCTCCTGCTGGCGTTTGTCCTCGCCGCCTACGCCGTCGCGGCGTCCGTTGCCGGCGCGCGGCGCCACAGTTCCCGTCTCATTGAAAGCGGCATCGGCGCGTTCTACACCGTCGCCGCGGTGATGACCGTCGCGTCCGGCGTCATCATCTACGCATTCGTCGCCGGCGATTATTCGATCCGCTACGTGCAGCGCTACTCAGACGCCGTGCAGCCGGTGTTCTATCGCATCACCTCGTACTGGGGCGGCCTCGACGGCTCGGTGATGTTCTGGGTGTTCCTGCTCTCGCTGTTCGGCTCGATCGCGATCAAGGTCAACCGCGAGCGCCATCGCGAATTGATCCCCTACGTCGTGGCCGTGATCGCAGCGGTGGAGATGTTCTTCCTCTTCCTGATGATCATCCACAACAACCCGTTCTCCACCTACCTCACCGAGTCGCCGACCGACGGCCGCGGCTTGAATCCGCTGCTGCAGAACTTTTACATGGCGATCCATCCGCCGATGATGTACCTCGGCTTCGTCGGCGCGACGATTCCATTTGCGTTCGGCATGGCGGCGCTGTTCACCGGGCACCTGGACGACT
>JANOZI010000600.1:0-2817 GCA_031429375.1 Acidobacteriota bacterium
GGCGCATGGTCTCCCGCACGCACGGTCGCTTCAGGCAGTGATTGGTTCGTGAACTGGGCCGACGTCCCGTCCGTGGTGCGGCTCGCCGATGGCAGCCTCTACGGACACTGGCTCCAGAAGAGTGCGGCCAGCACCTACGCCTATGATGTTCGGTTGTCTCGATCGACTGACGACGGCAAGACGTGGTCGTCGTCGTTTACGCCACATCACGACGGCACGCAGACCGAACATGGTTTCGCGTCGTTGTTCCAGATGCCTGGCGCGGGTCTCGGCCTGGTCTGGCTCGACGGCCGCGCGATGAGCGGCGGCGGTCACGATGGCCACGAGGGCGGCGGCGAGATGAGCGTGCGAAGCGCCATCTTCGATGTGGCAGGGAAGCAGGTCGCGGAAGCCGCGGTCGATCTGCGGGTGTGCGAATGCTGTCCTACTGCGGCGGCGGTGACGTCCGACGGACCGATCGTCGCGTATCGCAATCGCAGCCCGGAAGAGATCAGGGACATCTACATCTCGCGATTGGTCGCGGGCAAGTGGACCGAGCCGGTCGCCGTCCACGCCGATGGCTGGAAGATCGCCGCGTGCCCGGTCAATGGTCCGGCGTTGAGCGCCAATGGCCGCACGGTCGCGATAGCCTGGTTCACGGCGAAGGGCGACGAGGGACACGCCTATGCCGCCTTCTCCTCGAATGCGGGCGCCTCGTTCAGTGAGCCCATCCGGCTCGACGATGCCAGCGCACTGGGCCGGGTGGATGTGCAACTGATGCCGGACGGGTCCGCACTCGCGACGTGGATTGAATTCGCGGATGGCCGCGGTCAATTCAAGGTACGGCGGGTGCAGTCGGGCGGGCAGCGATCCACGGCGATGGCGGTGGCGTCGATTAATTCCGGACGCTCGAGCGGCTACCCGCGGCTGGCCCGGTTTGGCGACGAAGTGTTGTTCGCCTGGACCGAGGCCGGCGAAACGCCCCGCGTGCTCACCGCGTCAGCCAAGGTTGGTTCTTCATCAACCGCCCGCTAGCCTCGACTGCGATCCGTCACCCAAGTCGCGCGTGGCGGGCGTCGGCGCTCGGCCGGGTTCATGTTCGTACGGTCTTCCGCCGCGGGACTGACGGCGGACGAGCTTCGAGAGCTCAATCAGCGTGACCGGTCCAAGCCCCACCAGGAGCGTCAGCGCGCAGTCTGCGGCCGAGAGCGGACCAATCTGAAAGACCGCCTGCGCAGCGGGAAGGTAGTGCATCCCGAGCTGCATCAGGACCGAGAACAAGACGACGCCAAGCAGCCAAAGGTTGCTGAACGCGCCGACCTCCCAGAACACGCGGGTCGTGCTCCGCGCGGCGAACGCCCGGAATAGTTCACCGAACACGAGCACTGAGAACGCGAGATTGCGCGCTTCGGGCAGGTCGCGTGCCTTCAACGCCCACAGAAAGACGCCGAGAGTCGCAGCCGCCTGCAGCAGGCCGGTCATGATGATGTAGCGCCACTGCTCGCGGCCTAACATCGGCTCGTCGGGATGACGAGGCGGCCGCTGGAGCACATCCGCCTCGGGTGGGTCGACCACCAGGGCCAGCGCGGGCAGTCCGTCGGTGACGACGTTGATCCAGAGCAGGTGCAGGGGGAGGAGCGGCAGCGGCAGTCCGCCGATCGACGCCACGAGCATTACCGTGAGTTCCGCGGTGTTGCCCGACAGCAGATACACCAGGGTCTTGCGGATGTTGTCGAAGATCCCGCGACCCTCTCGAACCGCGGCGACAATGCTGGCGAAGTTGTCGTCGGCCAGCACCATGTCGGAGGCCTCGCGCGTGACCTCCGTGCCCGTCAGCCCCATCGCGATTCCGATATGCGCCTCGCGCAGGGCCGGGGCATCGTTGACGCCGTCACCGGTCATCGCCACGATGGCGCCGCGGGCCTTCCATTCACGGACGATCCGGATCTTGTCTTCAGGCGTCGCGCGCGCGTGGACGCGAGTCTGGAGCGGATCATCCGGAGCGTCAGGGCCGGACAGGATGCCAAGCTCTCGCGCGATTGCGCGAGCGGTCACGAGATGGTCACCCGTGATCATCACCGTCGTGATGCCCGCGGCCCGTGCGGCTGCCACCGCTGCAATGGCCTCGGGGCGTGGCGGGTCAGCGATGCCAATCAACCCGAGCAACGTCGCTCGAGTCGCCGGGCCCGCGGGCGCGACCGCCACCGCGAGGACGCGAAGCCCGCGCTCCGCCATCTCAGCGTTGGCTTCCGTCGCCCCATCCACGCCTGACCCGCAGAGCGGCAGCACACTCTCAACGGCGCCCTTGATGTAGACGCTGCCGTCAGCGCGTTCGATCGACATCCGCTTTTGTACCGAATCGAAAGGCACGACGGTGACTCGATGCCTGGTGGTCTCGATTTCCTGACGGTGAATCCCGCGTTCGGCCGCCGCGATCAGGATCGCCAGCTCGGTGGGGTCCCCCACGCCGGCGCGGTCGTCGGCCCCAAGCTCGGCGTCGGAGCAAGCCGCACCGGCGAACAAGACCTTGGTCTCGTCAGGACCCCAGAACTTGCGCACGCGCATCACGCCGGTCGTGAGCGTGCCGGTCTTGTCCGTGCAGATGACGGTTGCGCAGCCGAGCGTCTCGACCGCCGGCAACCGTCGGACGAGGACATGGCGCGCCGCCATACGCTGCACTCCGACGGCGAGTGCGATCGTAACGACCGCCGGCAGCCCTTCGGGCACGGCCGCAATGGCCAGCGAGACGGCCGCCATGAACACCTGCATCAGCGGCCAGCCGCGTACCCACCCGGCCACGGCGACCACGGCCACGATGCCACCGCAGATAGACAACAG
>JANOZI010000601.1:0-3126 GCA_031429375.1 Acidobacteriota bacterium
CGAACGATTGCGCCCTCGCCTTTACTGCGCCGGCCGCCGCGCCCTGCTCGACGTATACGAGTGTCGGATCTTCCAGCCCTCCGCAGTCCGAACCAGTCTCAACGTCTCGAGGCCCTCGGAGTCGAGTTCACTCTTGAGGGCCTGGACGCATCAGACGCCCCAGCCTACCGAGGCCGTCACGTGGGCCGTCAATGCGGCTTTTCTCCACGCTGGCGAAAGAATCACACTCATCTTCCTACCAGGCCATGGCTGAACAATGACTGAACGGCCGCCTAGATCAGCCGCGATCGAATTTCGGGCGGCGGGATGTCACACGCGTTCGATCGGCCGGCGAGCCGATGGCGCACCGCGGCCACCACGCGGTAGGCGGCGTCGCGAATGGGCACGGGAATCCACAACAACGCGGCGGCCAGCGTCCACGGGAAGCCAAGATGCCTGGCAATGCGAAGCGTTGCGGTGGAGCGCAGGTAGACTTTGCCGTCCTCGATCAGGATGATGCTGCGTGCCGATTCTCGATCGACACCGTGGCGCCTCAGGATCTCGATCGCCTGCGGCGACTGCGAGGCGCCGAACCGCAAATAGCCGGCGCGATCGCGCGTCGCCATGAACCGCACGGACCCCTCGCAGAAGGCGCACGTGCCGTCGAACAAAACGATGCCTCCGGAACTCTTGACTTTCAACTTATTTCTTGTTGACGCTGAGCGGCAGGCCTACTCCTCCGAGCGCGAGCGCGAGCAGGCCGCCCATCACCGGCAAGCCGAAGCCGTTGGTGAGGAACGCGTACTTGAAAATCGCGCCGCTGGCGACGTGGAAGTTGAGCACCATCAGCAGCGCCACGAAGGCCGCCAGGCGCGTATAGGTTCCCGTGATGAGCGCCAGGCCGGCGGCCGCCTCGCCGAGCGGCACCAGCCGCGCGAAGATCGCCACGCCCGGCAGGCACACCGTTTCGAGATACCAGCGGTTGTTCGGCCCTGCCGTCTGCAGCCAGGACTGCAGCATCGCGTTCAGCGGCGCGGTGTCGAGCAGCCAGGCCCGCTTTCCCCATGCTTCGAAGATGAAGAACACGCCGAGCATGATCCTGAGAATCGCGAGCCCGCGCGCTTGCGGATTGCCGGAGAGCAGGAACGCCATCAGGGCAGGACGGCGGTCGCTTCGATCTCGACCTTGTACTCGAGGCTCGCCAGCCGCGCCACGCCCACGAGCGTGCTGGCAGGGCGATGGGCGCCGAAATATTTCGCGCGAATGGCGGCAGCGTCGGGCGCCCGGATGGCATCGACGTCGGTGGTGTAGATCGTAATTCGCGTGATGTGCGAATAGTCGGCGCCTTGCGACTTCAGCGCAATCTGCAGGTTCTTCAACACCTGTTCCAACTGCGCCACCATTGAAGGGCCGGCGACCTTTCCGTCTGCATCAGCGCCAACCTGGCCGGCGATGTACAGGGTCTTGCCGGCCCGCACGATGTGCGAATAGGTCGCCGGCGTACTGAGACCTGGAGGATTGATCCGCTGAATCGCTTGTCCGCCTTCCCTGCCGAAGGCCGCTGCGGCGAGACCGCGCCCAACCCCGCCGGGGATCTGATCGCGGGCGAAGGCGGGCGCCGCCAGGCCAGTCAAGAGCGCGATCGCCGCAATCGAACGAATCCGGTTTGTCATTGCCAGCTCACCCTCGCCCCCACGCGGATCGTCCGAGGCCAGCCGATCGATCGGATCGGCGTGCGCGCGGTATCGAACTCTTCGTCGGTGATGTTCTCGATCGACGCAAAGGCGTTCACGCCCCGGGTGATCGCGCGGCTCAGGCTAGCGTCCCACACCGCATAGGCGCCGAGCACGAAAGCCGGCGTATTCAGATCGTCGTCGAACGCCTCGCCGCTGAACCGGACCTGCGTTGCCGCGGTCAGCCAGCGCGGCTCCGCCCAGGTGAGGCCGAAGCCGCCCTGCCACTCCGGCACCTGCGGCACCTGGTTGTCGGCGATGGCGGGGGTCGCCTTCGAGCCGCGGAAATGACTCGAGGTCAGCACCACTTGGCCATTGAAGCTCAAGCTCTGCGTGAAACGGCTGTCGACCTCGAACTCGACGCCGTTGGCGCGAATCGAATCGGAGTTGTCACGCTGGCGGATGATCTGCGCCGGCGTCTGGCTCAGCGTGACATTCGCGATCGCATCGTCCAGGTTGTTGAAGAACGCCGTGGTGCGAAACGACGCGCGGTTGAACTGGACCAGGACGCCGCCCTCGACGCCGGTCAGCGTCTCGGGCTCGAGCAGCGGATTGGCGTTGGTCACGGCGTTGCCGGCCGCGAACCGGCGATGCAGCTCGTTGAGGGTCGGCGTGCGATAGGCGTGATACGCGGAGCCTTGCGCCTGGAAACGGCCGTGCCGCCACGCCACGGCGCCACGCGGGCTGAAGAAGTTGACCGACTTGGTTGGCTGCGTGGCGTCTTCCGGCTCCGAAGTCCACGCGTCGCCGCGCGCGCCAATCTCGATCGTCAAGGCATCGGTGGCGTTGATACTCGCGCGAGCGTAGCCGGCGCCCACCCGTTCGGTGCCACCCGATTTGAACGGGCCGGCCGGGGTGTTGACGCCGCTGACCAGGACGTAGCGAAGCTCGTCCTGCACGGAGTGCGTGTAGCGATAATCGGCGCCCACGATCATCGTGGTCCGGCCGAACGGGCGGCTCCACTGCGCGTTGCCCATGCCATGGTTGGTCTCGATGGTCTGCGCAAACGTCAAGCGCTCGGTGGCGCGGCCCGCCGCGACGGCGGAAAACGTCTGGTGGTAATCCTGGTTGCTGCTGGCGACCTGCAGATCGAACATGCCGCCAGCCACGACACCTCCGGCCACCGCGGATAGCTGCTTCCAATCGGTCGTGTTGACCTGCACGGGCGTGCCGTTGCCGCGCTCCTCGCCGTAGCCCGCGCCCCTCAAGGTCAGGTGCCACGAGTCTTTGCGGCGGCTCGCGGTGACGAATCCGGTTTGGTAATCGCTGTCGGCCTTCCTGTCCACCGCGCCGCGCACCTCGGAACCGATGACGAACGCGCCGTCGGTTCGCACGACACTGTCCGCGGGTCGCTCTTCGCCGCCGCCGAACGAAACGGCTGGGCGGCGTCGGGCGCCTTTGAAGGCGTGCGCAC
>JANOZI010000602.1:0-2072 GCA_031429375.1 Acidobacteriota bacterium
TGTTTGCCGGCACGGCACTCGCGACCGGCTACGTTGAGAATGTGATTCGATTCTAAGGGATCAGGGATAGGCCCTTCGACTCGATTGGCAAACCAGGGGTTTGCCAATCTCGCTCAGGACAGGCCCTTCGACTCGATTGGCAAACCTGGGGTTTGCCAATCTCGCTCAGGACAGGGGAGGCAGCTCAGTGGATGTGACCCAAACGGCTTTTCGCGAGCCAGATCCGTCGCTCGTGACGACCACGCACGTGACCTACGCGCTGCACGCGCTCGGGCTGGCGATCGGGGCCTTCGGCGCGTCCACGGTGATCGGCGCCTTCGTGTTCGGGTGGCCGTCGATTATCGCGGTGATCATCAACTACGTGAAACGCAACGACGCGCGGGGCACGTGGCTCGAGTCGCATTTCACCTGGCAGATCCGGACCTTCTGGTTCGCCCTCCTCTGGTCCTGCATCGTCTTTATCGTCGGCGCGCTGCTGGTGATAGTGCTGATCGGGTTCGCGATCTGGGCAATCGGCCTGTTCGCGCTCGGCGTGTGGGCCATATATCGAATCGCCAGCGGCTGGCTGCGGCTTCGCGATCGCCAGCCAATCTAGCGCTCTGTCGATCTCAGATCTCAGATCTTAGATTTCAGATCAATTGAAGATTTTAGATTGGCGGATCTTGCCGGCCGGAAGCCTGCGCTAAACTCGCAAAGCGATAATCCACCAATCTGAGATCTGAAATTAATCTGCAATCTGAGATCTGAGATCTGAGATCGACGTCAAAACAGTTTCACCTCCACCGTCTGTCCCTTGTCAACGATGTCGGTTTGGGCGGGAATCTCGATGTAGCCATCGGCGTTGGACATCGAGGTGATATCCCCTGAGGCCTTGAACGCCGGCATCGCCAGGCCGTCGACGATTCGCACGGTGTAGAACTGGTGGCGTCCGGTGGTGGAGACGATCCGCTGGCCGAGCGGCAGCGAGACGGTGGCGAGCGGCTTGGGTCCCAGGCGCGCGATGCGGCGCAGAGCGGGCACGAGCAGCATGTAGGCGTTCGACAGGCACGAGGTCGGGTAGCCCGGCATGCTGAACATCGGCTTGCCCTGGATGGTGCCGAACACGGTCGGCTTGCCCGGCTTGAGCGCGATGCCGTGGAAGAGAATGTCGCCCTTGCGGCCGATCACGTCGAGGATGAGATCGCGCTCGCCGACGGAGCTGCCGCCCGAGAACACCAGCACGTCGCACGAGATGCACGCGTCGATGGCGCGCTCGAGCGCCTCGATGGTGTCGTGGGCGGTGGCAAAGGGTTTCGGGATCGCGCCGTGTTCCTGGATGATGGCGCTCAGCGTGAACTTGTTGATGTCGTAGATCTGCCCGGGTTGCAGCTCGACGCCGGGGTCGACGATCTCGTTGCCGGTCGACAGGATCGCCACCGCCGGCTTTTGGAAGACCTCGACCTCGCCGACGCCGAGCGCCGCGAGGGCGCCGATGCGGCTGGGGTTCAGGACGTCCCCGCTCTTGATCACCACCTGGCCGATCACGATGTCGGCGCCCTGGCGGCCGACGTTCTGGCGCGGGTAGACCGGCGTCAGGATGCGGACCTCGCCCCCGGCCTTCTCGGTTTCCTCGACCATCACCACCGCGTCGGCGCCGGCCGGCATCGGCGCGCCGGTGGCGATCTCGACCGCGGTGCCGGCCTCGACGCGAAGGGTCGGGACCTGCCCGGTGTAGACCTTCTCGATCACCCGCAGCGTCCTGGGCTCGTAACGGCTGGCGCCGAAGGTGTCGTCGGCGATCACCGCGTAGCCATCCATCCCGGCGCGCGAGAACGGCGGGACGTCGCGGCTCGACGAGACGTCGGCGGCGCTGACGCGGCCGTTGGCGTCGACCAGCCGGACCCGCTCGCGGCGATCGATCGGCACGCAGGCCTGCTCGATCAGCGCGCGAGCTTCCTCGAGCGGAATGGTGTCTTTGATCGGCCGCATTTCGGTCTTCGCCATCGTCTACTTTCTCGTCTGCTGAACGAGGTGTCCGAGCTCAGGCAGCACGAGCTTCGTCATCGCGAGTCGCACCGCATTCTCCGATCCCG
>JANOZI010000603.1:0-8201 GCA_031429375.1 Acidobacteriota bacterium
CCAGGGTGCCAAGGGGTTGGTGCCAAGGGTGCCAAGGGTGCCAACGGTGCCAATGGTGCATCGATATACTGCTGATATGAAGGCGATTCGCATCCGCTACTGCGAAGTCTGAAACTACCTGCCGCGCGCCTCCCGTGTGGCGGCGCTCATCAAGAAAGAAACCGGGCTCGACTCCACCCTTGAAGTCGGCGGCCGAGGCGAGCTGTCGGTGTGGGTCGCCGGGACGAAGGTCGCCGAACGGAGCATGCGCGGCTTCCCGGCCGACGCCGCGCTCATCACCGCCGTCAAGCAGGCTATTGCAGGATCTTCCGCTCCTTGAATACCCGCATCGCCTCGCGCGTGCCATCGAGCGTGTCGACGCCGCCGCGCTCGCGCCAGACGGCGCTGGCAAACACGTAACGCGCGTCCGCAACCGTGAGCTGGCCCACGAGCCAACTGACACTCTCTCCGTTGGCGATGGTGGTTGCGCCGGTCTTGGCATTGAGGCTCGTCCCGGCCGGCCACGGCACCTCGAGCGTGTGAACGCCCCGGGCGTTCTGCTGGGTGCCGGGTTGTTGCTCGAGCGCGCCACGAACCGCCGCGACATGGCGGGCAGCGATCGGCAGCTCGCCGGCATAGAAGCGCCGCAGAAACTGCACCTGGGCCTCCGGCGAAATTCGGAGCCGGCCGTTCACCCAGTATTCGCGAATCGGCCCCGAGGTATCGGCATTGCCGTATTCGAGCTTTTGCAGCCACTCGTGCATGCGCCCGGCGCCGATGCGAGGCGCGATGCGCTGAAAGAACCAGAGCACCGAGGGCCGCATCGCCGACAGCACGGTGTGATCGCGATCCCATGACGGCTGCTCGGGATGCCGCGTGCCGTCCCATTTCTCGATCGTGTCGGTCGTGACCACGCCGGTCTCGAGCGCCACGAGCGCATGCGGGATCTTGAACGTCGACGCCGGCGACAGCGCCGTGTCGCAGCGATCGCCGGTCCTGGTGACCTCGCCCGAGCCGGCATTGAGGATGACGACGCACGACAGCAGCACGGCGGCGGGGTTCATCTCCCTAGACTAGAATAGAAAGCTATGCCCGCTCTACTGGAAGCGATCGAGATCAAGCGCAAGGACTACTTCGAATACGAGAACGCGCCCTATCACTGCCTCGACGTGGAGGTCTCAAAGCCGACCGCGCGCGGCGGCCAGACGCTGGTGCGGTTGAAGATGCGCAACCTGATCACGCGGGCGGTGTTCGACAAGACCTTCAAGGCCGGCGAGAAGTTTGCCGAGCCCGACCTCGTGTTGTCGAAGGCCACCTACTCGTTCGCCGATGGCGACGGCTTTCACTTCATGGATCAGGACACCTTCGAAACCCACACGCTCTCGTCCGACATTCTCGGCGACGACCGCGGGCTGCTGGTCGATAACGTCGAAGTGCAGATCCATCGCTATAACGGGCAGCCGATCGGCATTCAGTTTCCGCCGCACGTCGAGCTAATCGTCGCCTCAACCGAGATGGGCGTCCGCGGCAATACCGCGAGCGGCAGCGTGACCAAGCCGGCCGTGCTCGAGACCGGGCTGGAGATTCAGGTGCCGCTCTTCATCAAGCAAGGCGAGAAGGTCAGGGTCCACACCGAGACCCGCGAGTTCGCCGGTCGAGCTTAGCTGTTCGCTGCCGGGCACCGATGTTGCTTGCAATTCGCGGTTATGCCGCCGAAGAACGAGCCGGTGTGGATCGCCACGGCCCACCTTCCCGCGTATTCCCCCCTACTTGCTGACATCAGGACCGACGTCTGCGTCGTAGGCGCGGGCATTTCCGGCCTGAGCACCGCCTACATGCTTACCCAAGTTGGGAAGTCCGTGGTCGTGATCGACGATGGCGCCGTGGGTAGCGGAATGACCTCTGCCACGACGGCGCACCTCGCCAACGCGCTCGACGACCGCTATGTTGAGATTGCGCGGCTCCACGGCGAGCGCGGCGCCTGCGTTGCCGCCGAGAGCCACACCGCTGCCATCGACCGCATCGAACAGATCGTGGCCCGCGAGAAGATCGACTGCGACTTCGAGCGGATCCACGGCTACCTCTTCCCCGTGCCCGGCGACGAGGACCTGATCGACCGCGAGCTGGCAGCGGCACGGAGCGCCGGTCTTTACAACGTCAGCAAGATCGGCCGGGCGCCGCTCGCGTTCGATACCGGCCCGTGCCTGCAGTTCCCCAACCAGGCCCAGTTCCACCCGTTGAAATATCTCGCCGGCCTCGCCCGTGCGATCGAAAACCGCGGCGGGCAGATTTACACCGGCACGCATGCCGAGACCATCACTGGCGGCAAAGACGCGAAGGTCACGACTCGCGCCGGCGCGATCTCGGCCGGCGCCATTGTCGTCGCCACCAACGCGCCCGTGAACGACCGCGTGGTCGTGCACACCAAGCAGGCGCCGTACATGACCTACGTGATTGCCGCCCCGGTGCCGCGCGGCTCGGTGACGCGCGGGTTGTACTGGGACACCGGGGACCCGTACCATTACATCCGCCTGCATTCGATCGACGGCAACACCGATCTGCTGATTGTTGGCGGCGAAGATCACAAGTCCGGCCAGGCCGACGACACCGCAGCGCGCCACCCGCGCCTCGAGGCGTGGGCGCGGGAGCGCTTTCCCGCGATGGGGCCGCTGGCGTTCACGTGGGCAGGGCAGGTGATGGAAACGGTGGACGGCCTGGCGTTCATCGGCCGCAACCCGATGGATCACGACAACGTCTACATGGTGACCGGCGACTCCGGCATGGGCATGACGCACGGCACCATCGCCGGCATCATCATCACGGACTTAATCGCCGGCAAGGAAAACCCCTGGGCCGCGTTGTACGATCCGTCGCGCGTCACCTTGCGCGCCGCCGGCGAGTACGCGAAAGAAGCCGTGAACATGGCGGCTCAGTTCAAGGACTGGGTGACAGGGGGCGATGTCGGCTCGGCGGACGAGATCGCGAAAGACAGCGGCGCGGTCATTCGCCACGGCGTCACCAAAATCGCGGTGTATCGCGACCCCACCGGCCTGCTGCACGAACGGTCCGCCGTCTGCCCCCACCTCGGCTGCATCGTCGCGTGGAACGCCGCGGAAAAGACCTGGGATTGCCCGTGCCACGGCTCGCGGTTCGATAAATTCGGCGAGGTGATTAACGGACCCGCGAACCGGGGGCTGGCGAGAACTTCTTGACCTTGTCCGGCACCGTGCCGGTCTCGTCCAGTTGCTCGACCGCCTTTTCGACGGCCGCGGTTTCGACGCGCTCGCGCTTGATGTCCAGACGCAGCCGGCCGAACAGGCTCATGTAGACGTTGGCGACAAAGACCACCGAAAACCACGCCAGCGCGTAGCCCCGCCACCCGGGTAGCAGCAGGCGGAAGCCGGCCAGGCCGACAACCGCCGCTGCCACGTAGTGACTGAAGCAGTACTCACAGGTGAACAGGTAGAAGAACTTCCGCTGCACAAAACTTCTGCAGGTTTCGCTCTTCTTCGTGCACAGCTCACGCAACTCCGCAAAGAGCTCTTCGTGCGTCACCGTCCAGGCCACGCAGGCCACTGGAATGGCAAGCACGAAGAGCCATGTGAGCTGCGTGTCGAGTGTCATCGCGCCTGTGTGGTGGATTGGGGAATCGTGAGCACCTGGCCTGGCTTGATCTTGTCCGGATCGCTCAGCACATCCTTGTTGGCGTTGAAGATCTTCATGTAGTCGTTGGCGTCGCCCAGGTGTTCCTTGGCGATCTTGCTGAGCGTGTCGCCGGCCTTGACGGTGTATTTCGTGGTCGAGGCGGCAGCAGCCTTGGCCGCCGGATCGATCGTCACTTCGGCGACGACGTCGTTTCGCCAATCGGGGATGGTCTTGATCGCATCCCAGATCTTGTTGACCTCGTCCTGGTTCTGGACGGTGCCCTTGAAGTAGAGCTTGCCGTCCCGTTCCTCCGCGGCCCCCTGCATACGGAAACCCTTGGCTGTCTGGATGGCGTGGTTGTACTTATCGCGCAGATTCATTGCGAAATCCTCCGGTCCAACCTCTGCAAGGTGAATACCAGCGGGAAGGCGCGCCTTTTGCAAATTCCGGGACGAGGTTTTTCATGGCGATTCGCTCCACCCTTGTCCTGATTGCGGCCATTTTCTTAAGTTCGTCCATCCCGGTTGGAGCGCAGTACTTCGGCCGGAATAAAGTTCAGTACCAGCGGTTCGACTTCAAGGTGCTATCAAGTGAGCACTTCGACGTCTACTACTACCCAGAAGAGGAAGCCGCTGTCCGCCTGGCCACGCGAATGGCCGAGCGCTGGTACACCCGCCTGTCTCAGCTGTTCAAGCACGAGCTGAGCAGCCGGCAGAAGCTCATCCTTTACGCAGCTCATCCGCACTTCCAGCAGACCAATACGCTCGAAGGTGAAATCGGCGAGGGCACCGGCGGAGTGACCGAGAGCACGAAGCGCCGCGTCATTCTCCCGTTCGCGGGCGGGCTGGCCGAGACCAACCACGTGCTCGGTCACGAGCTCGTGCACGCGTTTCAGTACGACATGGCTGGGCAGGTTGACTTGCAGGGCCGGCCGATCGGGCCGGGCTTGCAGGCGCTGCCCCTGTGGTTCATCGAAGGCATGGCGGAGTACCTGTCGATTGGCGCGGTCGACCCCAACACGGCGATGTGGATCCGCGACGCGTCGTTCAGGAACGCCATGCCGACGATCGATCGGCTCGACGATCCGGATTTCTTTCCCTATCGTTACGGCCACGCCTTCTGGGCATACGTGGCGGGACGCTGGGGCGACCGCGTCGTCGGCGAGATGCTGCGGGCGACCGGACCCGAGGGAGACATCGAGGCGGCGGTGCAATCGGTGCTCGGCCTCGACACCAAAACCCTGACGACGGAATGGCACGAGTCGACCCGCCGCGCCTATGCCGGCGTGTTCGAGTCGGGCCGGCCGGCGGATTCGTTCGGCAAGCTGCTCATCAGCCGCGCGAGCGGCGGCGGCGATCTCAACCTGGCGCCGGCGCTCAGCCCTGACGGCCGCCGCCTGGTGTTCCTGTCGGAAAAATCGATGTTCTCGATCGACCTGTATGTCGCCGACGCCGCGACCGGGAAGATCACGCGCAAGATCGTCGAGACCGCGGGCGATCCGCATTACGACAGCCTGCAGTTCCTGAACTCGGCCGGCGACTGGGCGCCCGACAACCGCCGTTTCGTGTTCGCCGCGCTGAGTGCGGGACGGCCGGTGCTGACGATCGTCGACGTCGACAGCGGCTCGCGCGAGAAGGATCGCAAGTTCGACGGCCTGGATGAAATCTACAATCCGGCCTGGTCGCCCGACGGCCGGCAAATCGCGTTCTCGGCCATGAAGGGCGGCGTGCTCGACCTGTATCTG
Source organism: Acidobacteriota bacterium (assembly GCA_031429375.1). Lineage (GTDB taxonomy): Bacteria > Acidobacteriota > Vicinamibacteria > Vicinamibacterales > UBA2999 > 12-FULL-67-14b. Next base: position 5,369 of record JANOZI010000603.1, read on the forward strand.
CTGACCCTGGAGAGCGGCGCGCTGCAGCAGCTCACCGACGACGCCTTTGCGGATCTCGATCCTGAGTGGTCGCCGGATGGCCGCGAGCTGGCGTGGGTCACCGATCGTTTCTCGTCCACCCTCGGCACGCTGGCGTTCGGGAACTACGAGATCGGAGCGATGACGGTGGCGTCGCGGCAAATGCGGCGGCTGGCCGGCTTCGAGCGCGGCAGCAACACCAACCCGGAATTTGCCGCCGACGGAACGCTGTTTTTCATCGGCACGCCTGACGGCATCCCGAACGTCTATCGCGTGAAGCCCGGGTCGGGCGCGACCGCAACGCAGGTCACCAGCGTGATTTCGGGCGTGAGCGGCATCACGCCGCTGACGCCGGCGATGTCGGCCGCGTCCTCGGCGCAGAACCTCGTCTTCACGGTGTACGAGAACGACGAATACCACATCTATTCCAGCGACGGCTCGCGGCCGGCGCCGGCGCCGGCGGTGCTGGCCTCGGGACGTAGCGCCGCGGTGCTGCCGCCGGCTGACCGGCAGGCCGATGACGTCGCGCGCCTGCTCGACAACCCCATCCTCGGCCTGCCCGAAGGGCTCACCGACTATCCGAGCGAAGATTACAAGTCCAAGCTGCAGCTCGACGCGATCAGCCAACCGACCATCGGGGCCGGCATCGATCGCTTTGGCGCCTATGCCGGCGGCGGCATTTCGTTCCTGTTCAGCGATGTACTGGGCGAGCACCTGGTCGGCGCTAACGTGCAGGCGACCAGCCGCCTTGATGAAACCGGCGGCTCGCTGTTCTACCTGAATCGCAAGTCGCGATGGAACTGGGGCCTCGTCGCCGAACAGCTGCCGTATGTCACGGGTGGGTTTGGCCAGGGCCGCACCATCGTCGACGGCCGTGAAGTCATAGTCGAACAGACGTTGCGTGAGAGGCAGATCAACTCCGGCGGCAGTTTCATCGTGCAGTACCCCTTCAGCAAGGTGCGGCGGCTCGAGTTTGCCGCCGGCGGCCGGCGCATCGGTTTCGATTCGCAGATCGAGACGTTGATGTTTTCGGCGAACACCGGCGACTTGATCGACGAGCAGATCGAGGAGCTGCCGCGCCCGGATGCCATCAACCTGGCCGAAACCAGCGCCGCGCTCGTCTATGACAGCTCGATCGGCGGCGCCACCGGACCGATTCTCGGGCAGCGGTATCGGTTGGAACTCTCGCAGTCGGCGGGGACGTTGAACTTCAGGGGCGTGCTGGCTGATTACCGCAAGTACGTGATGCCGCTGCGGCCGTTTACCTTCGCGGTTCGCGCGCTTCACTACGGGCGCTACGGATCGGGCGGTGAAGACCAGCGCCTGCCGGATCTGTTCCTGGGGCAGCAAGGCCTGGTGCGCGGCTACGACGTCGGGTCGTTCGATGCCAACGAATGCGTCGAGATCGATCTGCGGAGCTGCGAAGCGTTCGATCGGACGCTCGGCAGCCGCGTCGGCATTGTCAGCGGCGAGATCCGGTTCCCGTTGCTTGGCCTCTTCAGCCGGCGATCGTTCTATGGCCCGTTCCCGCTCGAGATGGCGTTCTTTGGCGATGCCGGTGTGGCGTGGACTTCGACGCAGCAACCGAAGTTCGCGGGCGGCAATCGCGACTGGATCCGCAGTGCCGGCGTTGCGCTTCGCGCCAATGTGCTGGGCTACGCCATCGCCGAGATCGATTACGTGAGGCCATTCGATCGCTCGCGTCGCGGGTGGGTCTGGCAATTCGGACTGACACCAGGATTCTGATCACGCACGGGCCACAGAGGCCAGAGACACAGAGGAATCTTTTTCAAAATACGTCTCGAAAAAGGCTCTTGTTTAAGAGTCAAGAGGTGCCGTGGCACCCCAGAAATGCAGAGAGCAGTAAAGAAAAATTTGGTCTTCTCTGTGTTCTCTGTGGCCCGTACGTGATCTGATACTGTGACTTCATGACGCGCACGGAACACGACGCGCTCGGGCCGATCGAAGTGCCGGCCGATCGGCTCTGGGGCGCGCAGACCGAGCGGTCGCGGAAGTTTTTCGAGATTGGCGCTCCTCAGTTCCAGTGGCCGCGTCCGGTGATTCGCGCGCTCGGCCTTCTCAAGAAATGCGCGGCGCTCGCCAACCAGGAACTGGGCGAGCTGCCGGCAGAAACGGCGGCGCTGATCGTTCGCGCGGCCGACGAAGTCATTGCCGGGCGTCACGACGCCGAGTTCCCGCTCGTCGTGTTCCAGACGGGCTCCGGCACCCAGACCAACATGAACGCCAACGAGGTGATTGCCAACCGTGCCAATCAGCTCGCCGGCCAGCCGCTCGGCGCCCATCGTCCCGTTCACCCGAACGATCACGTCAACCGCGGGCAGTCGTCCAACGACGGGTTTCCGGCCGTGATGCACATCGCGGTCGTCGAAGAAATCGCCCGCCGCCTGCTGCCGGCGGTGTCTGAGCTGCGCCACACGCTCGTGCACAAGTCCGAAGCGTACGAAGACGTCGTGATGATGGGCCGCACGCATCTGCAGGACGCGGTGCCGATCACGCTCGGGCAAGTGATTGGCGGCTGGGCGGCGCAGATCGACGACACGGCCGGAGTTGTGTCGGCGTCATTGGCCGGGCTCCATGCCCTCGCGCTCGGCGGCACGGCGGTCGGCACCGGATTGAATGCGCATCCGAAGTTCGGTGCTACCGCGTCGGATTGCCTCGCGAAGGAAACCGGCCTGCCGTTTCACGTGACGCGCAACCACGCGGCGGCGTTATCGGCGCACGACGCGCTGGCGGCGACGAGCGGTGCGCTCCGCGGCCTGGCCGGTGCACTGATGAAAATCGCCAACGACGTGCG
>JANOZI010000604.1:0-3730 GCA_031429375.1 Acidobacteriota bacterium
TCCGTGACATCCAGCGAAATCCCGACGCCACGTAGAGGCGTGCCGTTTTCGCCCAGGTGGATGCGACCCGCGCCGCTGAGCCACCGCACGGTGCCATCCGGCCAGAGCGATCGGTTCTGAAGCGAAAAATCGGTGCCCGTGCTCTCCGCCTTGCTAATGGTGGCTATCACGGACTGTCGATCCTCGGGATGAATCGTCTCGAAGAACGCCTCGAAGGTCCCGGCGAAGGTGCCGGGCGGGACGCCGTACTGGGCTTCGAGTGTTTCGGACCATTGCAGGACACCGGTGGTGTAGTCGATGTCCCAGATGCCGACGTTGGCGCTCTGCAAGGCAAACCTCGTCCGCTCATTGCTGGCTTGCGCGGCCTCCACTGCGCGGGCGCGTTCGGTGATGTCGGTGCCGGAACTGAACGTGCCGATCACCCGACCCGCAGCGTCCCGTCGCAGCGTGTTGCGCCATTCGATCAGGCGTTCCTCGCCCGATCTCGTCAGCACCGGCTGCTCCTTCATCGATAGATCGCCAGCCACCAGATCGTTGAAGCTCTGTCTCTCGGCGTCACGCAACCGCGCCGGAACGCAGGTTTCGATCCAATCGCAGCCGAATAATTCCTCAGCCGTCCAGCCGAGGATCGAGCACGCGTAGCGATTGGCGAGCGTGACGGCGCCGTTGAGGTTCAGCGCCAGCAGAATAACTTCGGGCGCGTCCAGATACCGCTGTGCCCGGTCGCGCTCGTCTCGCAGGGCCTGTTCGACATCCTTGCGGGCGGTGATGACCCCGCTAATTCTCATGAACTGCCTGGGCGTGCCATCGTCGTTCAGAAAGGGCACGATCGTGGTGTCGAGCCAATAGAACGAGCCGTCTTTCGCTTTGTTCTTGATCTCGCCGTGCCAGGCTCCTCCACCCTTGATGGTGGTCCACAGATTGCGAATGAACTCCTTGGGGTGGTATCCGGAATTGACGAGGCGATGGTCCTGCCCGAGCAGCTCCTCGCGGGAATACCCCGAGACATCGCAGAACTTGTCGTTCACGTAGGTGATGGTTCCGCGCGCGTTCGTGATGGCGACGATGGCGTGAAGATCCACCGCGTCCCGGAGATCGACGAGCGCCGCCTCGACACCCCTGCGGGTGCGCCGTGTCTCGGCCTCCTGGAGGGCCCGCTGTACTGCGGGCACGAGGCGATCGAGACGATCCTTCAACAGGTAATCGGTCGCCCCAAAGTGCAGACACTTCACCGCGTCTTCGTCGCCCACCGTGCCGGAAATGAGGATCACGGGGACGTCCGGCCGCGTCAATTGCGCGTGTTTCAGCGCGCTGATGCCGTCGTAGCTGGGCAGGTTGTAGTCCAGGAGGATGAGCGCGAAGGGGTGCTCTGCCAGGGCAGCTTCAAAGCCCTTCTGATCGGCGACGAGCACGATGTCGCACGCCACGCCTTCAGCCACGAGCTTGTGACGCACGACTTCGGCATCCCTCGGGCTGTCCTCCAGGTGAAGCACGCGAAGCGGCGCCGAGGCATCGTGCGTGGTCATGTAGACCGGGCGATTAGCCGGCCGCCTTAATCGGCCGCACGCTCGCCGGCGGCACCTCGTTGACGACCGCCCAGAAGGCGCCTACCTGTTTCACCGCTTCGATGAAGTCGCTGAACTTCACCGGCTTGACGACGTAGGCGTTGACGCCCAGCGCGTAACTATCGACCAGATCGCGCTCCTCACGCGAGGACGTCATCATCACGACCGGAATCGTCTTGAGGTCGGGGTCCCCTTTGATCTGTCGCAGCACCTCCAGTCCATCGACCTTCGGCAGCTTCAAGTCGAGCAGCACCAGGGCCGGCTGCGCCCCGGCCCGGCCCTCGAACTCGCCGCGCCGGTAGAGGTAATCCAACGCATCAGCGCCGTCGCGGACGTGCACGACCCGGTTGGCGAGCTGATGGGCGGCGAGCGCGTGGAGCGCCAGCTCGGCGTCGCGCGGGCTGTCTTCGACGAGCAGAATGCGTTTCAAGTCAGGCATACAGAACGCTCTCTAATTGGAAGTTCCGGCCGGTGGCCATCGCGCCAGCGTGAGATAGAACGTGGCGCCCTCGTTGAGCGCGCTTTCGGCCCACACCCGTCCGCCGTGCCGGCCGACGATGCGCCGGATGGTGGCCAGGCCGATGCCGGTGCCTTCGAACTCTTCGGCCCGATGCAGCCGTTGGAAGACCCCGAACAGCTTGTGCGCGTACTTCATGTCAAAGCCGACGCCATTGTCGCGCACGAACAGCACGACACGACTGCCCTCTTCGCCGGCGCCGCCGATTTCGATCGTGGCCTGTTCTCTCTTACTGCTGTACTTGATCGCGTTGTCGATCAAGTTGGTGAACACCTGTTTGAGCAGCGCGGCGTCGCCTTCGACCACTGGCAACGGGGCGACGGTCCAGGCGATGGTGCGCCCGGTAGTCGCCATTTCCAGGCCGCGGATGACATCCCGGACCAGGTCATTCAGTTTCACCTCGCGGCCCGTGAGCTCGGCCCGGCCAACGCGAGAGAAGCTCAACAGGTCGTCGATCAGCTGACCCATTTCCACGCTCGCGTCGGCAATGGTCTTCAAGTACCGCGTCGATTGCTCCGACAACTGGCCGGCGGTGGCCTGTTCCAGCATCTCGACGTAGCCGTGAATGTGCCGCAACGGCGCGCGCAAATCGTGAGAGACCGAATAACTGAAGGCTTCGAGATCCTGGTTGACGATGGCCAGCTCCCGGGCATGCTCGGCGTCGAGCTCACGCCGGGCCTCGACCTGCTGGAGCGTCTGTTCGACGTGTTTCAACGCGGTCATGTCGCGGGCCGCGGCGAACACGCCTTGCAGCCGCCGGTCCCGATCGTGAAACGTGGTGGCGTTATAGGACACCACGGTGGCTTTGCCATTCCTGGCGCGCGCGGTGAGCTCGTAGTTGGTGACGGAACCCTCGGTCAGCACCCGCTTGATGCCCGCCTCAGCCCGCGCCGGATCGGTGAAGTAATTCTTGAAGGGCGCGCCGATCAACTCGTCACGGGTGCACCCGGTGAGCGCTTCGGTCTGCTTGTTGACGTCGGTGATGATGCCGCGCGGGTCGGTCGTCATCAGCGCATCGATGTTGGATTCGATCAGGGAGCGCGTGTAGAACTGCTGGTCGCGCAGCCGCTGGTCGAGTTTTCTGCGCTCGTCTTCGACCTCCTGGCGCGCGGTGTTGTCCGTGCCAATCAGCAGGTAGCCGATGATGGCATTGTGCGGATCGCGCAGCGCGGTCACCGACACCACGGCCGGAAACCGGCTGCCATCCTTGCGGATATAGGTGAGCTCGTAGATGTCCTCGATGCCGCGCGACGCCTTGAAGACGAGCGCGTCGAAGCCCGGCGTGATCGGCGTGCCGAGCTCGACGCTGAGCGCAGCCGCGCGCGCGATCAGCTCCTGCGGATCGGACAGGTCGGCCGGGGTGACCTTGTTCATCACGTCGGCAGCCGCATAGCCGAGCATTCGCTCGGCGCCGACGTTGAAAATCTGGATCACGCCCTTGGCGTCGGTGGCGATGCTCGAGAAGTTGGCGCTGTTGAAGATCGCGCTCTGCAGCGCGCCGGCCTTGATGAGCGCCTCTTCGGCCTGCTTGCGCGCGGTGTTGTCGGTGCCAATCAGCAGGTAGCCGATGATCGCGTCCTGCGGGTCGCGCAGCGCGGTAACCGAGACCACGGCCGGAAACCGGCTGCCATCCTTGCGAAGCTTGGTC
>JANOZI010000605.1:0-1581 GCA_031429375.1 Acidobacteriota bacterium
GCGTCGGTGGGCAGCGTGCGCATGATCATCCGGTGCTCGGGATTGTCCGGATCAACTACCGGATAGGCGAGGTGCCCGCGGTCGGCGATCGACGCCGTGGTCGCCTTCGCGCCGGGAATGAAGTTGCCGCGCACCCAGCCGGTGATCGGCTTACCGTGGTCGGTGGCGATCGGGATGTCCATGCGCATGCGGCCTTCGGGAACGTCCCATTGCCATCCCATCCAGAGCAGCGAAAACCCCTGGCGCATCAGCGCGCCGTTGCCGAACTGGTCAGCGGTCACCGGATCGGCGGAGTTAGCCGCGTTCTGGAAAACGGGCAGGATGCGCATGGTGCCGCGGTTGCCGGCTTCGTAAAACAGCCGTCCATTACCGCGCGCCGGATCGACCGGCTTCAACAGATAGAAGTCGGCTGAGAACTCGACGAGCCCTTGCGCGTTTCGCGGCGCGAGCTGCAGATCGACGATGCCCTGGTTTTGCGGCAGGGCAGGGTCGAGCGCGAAGTCGACCTTGCCGATCAACTTCTCGTACGACCCGGCGGCGCCGAACGGCTTGCCGGCGAGCACGGTTTCGCGGCGCTCGATGCGAAGGCGAGTGACACCGGCCTCGGCGACGCCATTCGCGGCATGGCTCGCGAGCAGGAGGGCCAGCAAGAGTCGGATCATGCGGCGATCCTACTCCTTAGTGGGCGAGGGCGAGCCACGCGATCGCTTCGGACGGCGTGAGCACCCGGACCGCCGAACCTTTGAAGTCGCGCGGGTTGCGCGTGACGAGCGCGTCACACTTCGCCCGCTTAGCCGCCGCGGCCGTGACCGCGTCTTCGAAGTCCGTCCATTTCAGGGCGAGTGCGGCGTTCAGGACCGCGTCGTCCACATTCGCCACGTCGAAGACCGACAGCAGCGCTTCGGTGGTCTCGGCCGCCATCCGGCTGCCGACACCGCGCGCGTTCAGGTAGTGCAGCGTCGTCACGGCATGGGCCGACAGCAAGCCCTCGGCCTCGCCCTGTTCCACCGCCGCCCACACCTCGGACGACGCCTCGGCAAATGGCGCACGGTCCAGCAAGACGTCCAGCACGATGTTGACGTCGAGCAGCACGCGTTTCATCGGTACTTGCGTTCGAGATAGCGGTGGTAGTCGCGTGCCGATCCCTGCTTGAGGGAGCCGCGCAGTTTCTGCAGAATCGCCGGCGCTTCGCCCGGCCGTCCGGACGACGTGGCCGCTAGTTCCAGTAACTTCTCGACCAAACCGGACACCGAGGTGCCCTGCGCCCGGGCGTAGACTTTGGCCCGCTCGACAACGCGCTCATCGACGCTGAGGGTGAGTTTGGCCATACGTATGAATATATCATAGTCATACGTATCACCCGATCCTCGTTGCTCCCTATTTCTTCGGCACCGCTGCCATCAGTATCTCCAACGCCCTGCCGAACGTCGGCCGCACGTGCCGCTGCCCTTTGAAGTTGCCGAGGCGCGCGACCACCAGGTCGTGTGAGGGAATGATCCACACCTGTTGCCCGCCGGCGCCGTTCATCGAATACGCTTCTTTCGGGATCGGCCACGCGCCGTCGCCGTTGATCCAGAAGAA
>JANOZI010000606.1:0-5631 GCA_031429375.1 Acidobacteriota bacterium
TCGTCGCCACGCCCATGTCCGCGGCATGGAGTGCGAGATCGATCAACGTCGACGACTGCGTGACGAACGTCGGCGCGAACCGCGGCGAGGTCGGGATCATCGAGAGGTTCGTGAAGTCCTCACGGTTGACGACGACGCCGCCGGTCTCCTGGATGACTGACAAGTTGAACGTGTCGTCGGGGTTGGTGGTGTTGTAATCGACGTCGAGCTTCAGGTCTGATCCCCATAACCCCGGTTGCTTCGCCGTTGCCGTCAGCACGTTCTTTGTCGCGGCGAGGTTCTTGAGGGTGACCGCCGCCTTGCCTGTGGCCGCGCCGGCGAAGTGGGCGAGCCGAATCACGTAGCAGTCGGTACCGCCGTTGTCGAAGAACTGGCGGACGCTCTGCGCGAGATCGCTAAGCGGATGCGGCCCGCCGAACTCGCGAAGGAAGTCGGCGAAGCTCAGACACCTGACAGCCTTGTTGACGGGGCCTCGCGCCGTTCGCCCGAAGAATGCGCCGATCGACGTCGACACCCCGGTGATGGTGTGCACACCGCTCGGGACTTCCTGGATGTAGACACCGGGGTACGAAACTGCAACTGGCATAGAAACCTCTCCTTCAGACCTCGCGACCCTTGTGGGCCGCATCCCGCAGGGCCTCGACGATCTCCGCCGGCGACAACTCCCCCAGCTGGCGTTCGCTCGGGCTCAACTGGTACAGCGTCGCCACGTCGCCGGATTGCATAACGGTGATGACCTGCGTCATCGGCCAGCAGGCAAACAGCGCCGACACGAGCACAGCGTCCTCAGCCGCGGAGAGGCCGAGAATCACGGCGTCGGGCGGCGGCGTTCGCGCCGTCAGCATCGGGAGTTCGCGCCGCGCGCCTTCCATCACCTCGCAGCCGCCATGCAGCTCAATGGCGTGTTCGAACATGCCGCGAAGCAACTGCGGCATCTCCAATAGCAGGACGCGCACGGGCTCGCTCACCTCGCGCGCAAGTCTGCACGCGTCCGGCGACGGAGGAAATCCTCCGAATGGTCTAAATTCGGTTCAGGCGGGACGACAATCGTCGCGACGGCCGGTCTAGATCGAACGGTTCAGACGAGGGAATGCCGGGCCAGCGGATCACGGGCGGCCGCTGCCTGGCCGCGCGTGGCCACGTGCAGCTTCTCGAGGACATGGTGCACGTGGTTCTTGACGGTCGCTTCGGAGATGTGGAGCGCAGACGCAATCTCCTTGTTCGAGCGGCCCTGCTTCAGCAGCGAGAAGACTTGTTGCTCGCGATTGGTGAGCGCTTCACCGGCCGGCTCGGCCTGCCCGCGTGCCTGATGCGCAGCGCGGCGCAGCAACTGCGCCGCGATCCGGGGCGAACACAGCAACTCTCCCGTGGCGGTTCGGGCGATGGCTTCAACGAGCTCAGACACCGACCCGCTGGCGGTCACGAACCCGTCGGCACCGGCGTCGGCGCACTCGAGAATCGTCGTGATGTCGTCCTGGACCGCGAAGGCGAGAATGCGGCTGGTCGAATTCCCCGCACGAAGTTCGCGCATCAGGACCAGCGCGTTCTCGAGGGAGACGTCGACGAGAACGACGTCCGGCCGATGATGGTGGACCGCAGCCCCTGCTTCCTGGTGCGTTCCGGCGGTCCCCACGATGCACAGGTGTGGCTGGGCACTCAATGTGGTCGCGAGGCCTTCGCGATAGAGGCGCACCGCCGCCGCAATCACGATTGTGATCGGCGCCGGCAAATTGCTGGCAGCGTTCATGGCAGACCCTTCCTGAGACGTGGACCGATCCGAAAGGGAAATCGGCTCGACGACCCTGTCCGCGAAGACCAGATGATTAAGAACGATAGACTAGGAAGGTTCGACGCGATCGTCAATACCCATTCGAGCCGGTCTCGAGCACTCAGTGCATCGAGGTGTCGCGTCAGATCGTCTGATGCGTAAACCGTCCCATCAGGTGGCCGTGTAAAATTTGTGCAGCCTTAACTTGCGCTCGTGTCCAAGTGATGAACTGGCTCGCACGCAGGGCCAACACCATTCGATCTTGCACATCGAGTCTGCAGCGGACGCTTTCGTGCTTGATTTGATCCTCGGCGCCAGCTAGCTTACACCGGCTCTGGAGGCACCATGCCGACACCCCAACAGATGTTATTCGCTCCAATTCGCTCAACCGCTACGCGGCGTTGGGGCTGCTCACGTTTCCGACCGCGAATGCTGTCGACGAGGTACGCAAGTAGTCCCTGGCCGTCCAACCCATTCTCAGGGCGTGTTCTCACCAAGATGAACGGCCTGCAGCGCGTCGCGCTGACGGTGATCGAGATCGTGACGAATGCGATAAAGATGATTCCTAAGCTGGTGGAGATCAAGCCGAGCCTGGTGCTTGGCTGGACGGGACCATTCCCGAGCGTGAGCTTATCGTTCGATCTGGAAGCGGACTTGATTTCGATCCAGGCGTTCTTGATCGGCTCGCGGCCTTGGAGCTTCCAGCATCCATGACTGCGACGCTCCTCCCATTGCGCAGCGTCATCGAAGTGCTCGACGACGAGCTCGCGGCCGCCGACGAGCAGTTTGCGAAGCTCGTCGCGGAGGACCCGTCGCGCAGCGCCTGATGACATTGCCGAGCATCGGGCCCATTACCGCGAGTGCATTCATTGCAGCGTTGGATGACGCCGCGCCATTTTGATGGCGCGGCGCAGGTGACCAGTTATTTGGGCCCCGTCCCCCGCGAGTACAGCTCCAGCGAGCACCAGCACTGAGGTCGTATCTTGCGCAGTGCATCCGCACGTGCGATCGCTGCTGATTCAGGCGGCCTGGCGCATGTGTCGATCGTTCGACGCGAAGACGGCCTGGTTGCGCGCGTGGGCGGATGCGATTACGCGTCGGCGCGGCAAGAAGGTGGCGATGGTCGCGCTCGCGCGGCGGCTCGCCCGCATCCTATTTGCGATGTGGCGAGACGAGACAGAGTATCAGGCCCAACGCGTTCGAGTGATCCACGACGGCACCGTGCCGGCGATCGTGGACGGCGCGGCCGCCGTCATGTAACCGGAGAGGTCGTCAAGCTGGAGGAGCAAGCGCGTGCGCGTTTGGCCGCTCTTGAGAGCTATCCCACATAGAGCGCTGCTCCTCCTTCGGACCTTATCGTGCGCCGGCGCGCTGAGCGCCACTCAAGAGCGCGAATAAAAGGATGAGTCACCTCGCTGGTCTCAGCCGCGAGGCGACAGAGCTCTTGACGACGGCGCGGCGTTCGAAACCCGTTCGCGCGCACACCCCCTGGCTGGTTGAGGGGCTGTCCGCGCTCACTGGAGGTTTGTCTTCAATGACCGGAGGCGGCTACGGCCAACAAGCTGACTTGATAAGCCGGTTCATAAAAAGGCTCCACACCCATCGTCTCTTTCACTGAAAGAAGAAAGGACCACGAAGAACGATCAACTCAGCGAAACAGTCGACTGAATCGGATCAGGGCCACGCTGCATATGTTGCCGTAATGCCGTATAGTCCTTCCGTTGTCCGGGAAATATCTTCGAACTGCCCGACACAAAAATGGTCGATCTGATAGCCACAGATCCGATTCCGCCGGGTCGCGGATCGGTCGGGTCAACGGGCATCGTCGGCTGACCGGAGGATGACGCCATGGCGATCGTCGAGCTGCAGTTCCGCGAACAGGCCTTCGGCGAGCTGCTGAAGCGTGAGGTGAACCGCCGGAGGCCGACGTCGCCGACGTTGACGGCCGGTGAGCCTGATATCGTCGGTAGGCTCCTCGACAAGATCACTGCCGTCGCCTGCGGGCTCACCTCCCAAAGCACAGGCGAACTCACCGCCAACATCGATCTCTCGATCCTTACCTATGACAGCCTCGCCATCGCCAAGGCGGCCGGCAGCCTGGTCCAGCCGCCAACACGGGAGGGCCGTCAAAGAATCCAGATCACGCTGAAGGTCATGATCAATCCGACTCCACAGGGTCCGAAGCCGACCTTGACTTACTCGTCGCCCTTCTTCCCGGGCGGCTCCATCGATCTGGGCGACCTCGCGGACGTCGGGGCGGTTCAAGGCGCGATCGTGTTGCTCGACAGCGTCCCGCCCGGCCAGGGTGTCGTGGTCATCCGGCTCGGCACCGACATCAACGACTCGATGGACGATCCCGTGGTCGACCGGATCGTGGCGCAGGCCGATTGGACGCTGATCACACCGGGCTCCCTCATCGCCGGCCCGTTCGTCAAAGGCCTCGCCGAAGCCGTCGCCGATGCCGTGAAGCCGAACCCGGCCAAGCCAGACGACGTCTATGAACCGGGCTCAGCCGCCGCTGGCGCTTACCTGACCGTGCAGTTGCCGCTCAAGCCCGCGCCACCGATCGTGCTCGCCTGGGCGGAGATAATCGCCGTGGACGCCTGCCCGGTATTCAACATCGATGTCGCCGTCAAGCTCCAGGTGCTCGCCACCTTCGCGGCCAAAGGCCCGAACCTGGAGATAACGCTCGAGCTCACCTGGGACGCCGACTCGACCTGGTGCCAGATCGCCGATTTCTTCGTCCTGACGCCCATCTCGCCCTTCATCATCGAGCACGTCGCCGCCCAGCAAGCGAGCGAGGCGATCCTGGGAAAGGCCAAGCCCTTCCAGGGCTTCAAGGAGATCGCCCGCGACGACAAGTCGGTCACCTTCCTGCAGAAGCGGTTCCTCGACGTCCCGTCGCAACTCACCATCACCTCGTCGCAGTTCACAGACCAGGGGCTGCTGGTCGGCGGAGCCCTCCCGCCCCTGCAGCACGGCGGCGGGCTGCAGGGATGGAGCTCGCCCCCGATCTCGGACATCCACATCAACTGCAGCCCGCGCCGGGTGACCGTCCAGTTCAATCCCGCCCAGGTGGGCCTTTGGGACTTCGACCCGCCCGGCGGGCCGCCCAAGCTCTTCCCGCAGTCCACGGTCTTCTCGCCGCCGAATGCGTGGGTGGTTGCTCCCGCCCAGTCGAACAGCTCGCTGGAGCTGCTCCTCAACTTCATCGATCCTCCGGGCGGTCGGCTTCCCGCTGGAACCGCCACCTCGGTCTTCCTGATGACCGATTGCGGCCTGCGCTGGGTCGACTTGGGCAAGATCCCCGTCGACCATCCGCAGCCCACAACCGCCGACATGCAGGCCATGATTAGCAAGTGCATGGCCAAAAGCGCCGGGTGGAAGGAGCGGGTGCTCAGCGTCCTTTGGCTGCCACGGCCGCCTGCGGAAGCGCGGGGAATACCCTCCATCCGCCAATGGATGATCGGCCTTGAGGACATGGAGCGGTCCACCACCCTTCAGTTCGTGGCTGTCACAGCAGAGGGCCGCGAGCGGTCGATCGGGGTGATCGAGGGCCGCTCACGATTGGCGGTGCAGGTCACTACGGACGCCGACGAGACACTCGAGATCCGCTCCAGCCACGACCAGAACCGGCTCCCGGCGGTGACGGCCCAGCGTTGGATCACCCCCTTCGCCTCGATGCGCCTGAAAGAGAGGCCGATCGCCATCGCCGCCGCCGCCGGCCTGCTCGCCCTGCGCACCGGCGATGGGGGCACGAGCCTAATCGACGTAAACGCTGAAGGGCGCCTGCATCACCAGAGTTTCGACGCGGCTGGTCCTGCGGCCCAGGGAGTCGATCTGCTGAACGCTGCCCTCGACCG
>JANOZI010000607.1:0-4033 GCA_031429375.1 Acidobacteriota bacterium
CTTCTACCGCGACCAGCTCGCGCCGATCGTCCGTCTCGCCAATGGGGGCATCGCGCCCAACTGGCCGGCGGCGCTCGTGGTTTATGCTCTGCTGGGGACCGGCATCGCGCTCTTCGTGATGCCACGCGCGCCGACCGTGCCGCTCGCCGCCGCGTACGGCGCGTTGTTCGGCCTGGTCGTCTACGGCGTCTACGATTTCACCAACTACTCGACGCTGCGCCAGTGGCCTCTGGTGCTGGTCTTCGCCGACGTGGCGTGGGGCGTGGTGGCGTCAACCGCCTGCGCGGTAGCCGTCCGGATCGTGATCCGGTGAAAAAGCCAGGGGCCGCACCTGCCAGATACCCGATCCGCGCGGTCTCCAAACTGACCGGCGTCGCCATCGACACGCTGCGCGCATGGGAGCGCCGGCATGCCGCCGTGACCCCGGTCCGCGACGATCGCGGCCGGATGTACACGGATGCCGACATCGCGCGCCTGCGGCTGTTGCGCGGGGCCGTTGGTCAGGGACACAGCATCGGCCGCCTCGCTGGGCTCAGCGACAAGGACCTCCGCCACCTCGCCACGACCGCCAACGCGGCCGCAGCGCCCGCGGTCGATCCGTCGCTGCCGGCGCGGCTCGATACCACCGCGCTCAACGCGGCGCTGCACCACTACGATGCCGCGGCGATCGACCAGGAGATCGCACGCCTGGCGGCCGTCCTCCGTCCCCTCGAACTGCTCCGGGACGTGCTGATGCCGGTGCTGGTGCAGGTGGGCGATGACTGGCATCGAGGACGGACGCGCATTGCGCAGGAACACTTGATGTCCTCGGCGATACGGAACATTCTCGGCTCGTTCCTCCGCTTGTCACCACATCGGGATGCGCCGGCCCGGTTGCTGTTTGCCACGCCGTCCGGCGAGCGCCACGAAATCGGCACGCTTGGCGCGGCGCTGCTCGCGGCCAGCAGCGGTCTGGCCGTGGCGTACCTGGGACCGGATCTTCCCGCACGCGAAATTGTCGAGAGTGTGAAGCCGGCGGGCGCGCACGTGCTGGTGCTGGGCCTGACGTCGCCAGCAGCAGCGAAGTCGAAGGAGCGCGAACTTCGCGCCATCGTCCGCGGCCTGCCGAAGAATGTCGAACTGTGGGCCGGCGGCCGCGGCGCCGAGCGCTATGCAGCGATCATCACCCCCCGGGGACTGGTCCTCGATGACTACGACTCGTACCAACAGGAGCTGGTCCGCCTCGGCGGACGCGTCAGGTGAACCCAGTGAAATTCCGCGAGATGTTCGCCATCCAATGTTTCATCGGAGTACTCCTGATGTCGACGGCCACACTTCGAGGCGGCCCAGCGCCGAAACCGCTGCAGGTTGGCGATTTACTCCCCACACTGAAGGGACAGTTCCTGACGGGCCGCGACGCCGTGCTGCCGCAGGCGTCGTCGGGCAAGGTGACGCTGGTGGTGATCGGCTTCACCTACCAGTCTCGCTTTCCAGTCGAAGCGTGGGCTGACGCATACCGACGGGCGAGCGGCGCGAGGGAGGACGTCACGTTCTTCGAGGTGCCGATGATTGGCGGGCTGCCGGCGCTGGCCCGGTGGTTCATCGACAGAGGGATGCGAAAAGGCACACCGGTAGCGCTGCACGACCACGTCATCACGGTCTATGGAGCCACGGTCGAGTGGAAGCAACAGCTGTCATATTCTGCCGAGTACAAAGACGATGCCTACCTTATCGTCTATGACCGGGAGGGAGTGGTGCGGTGGCTCTATCACGGCTTGTTCAACCAGCCGCGGGCGGACGAACTGGAGAAGGTCCTCACCTCGCTCGCCGACAGACGCCCCCTTGAGGCTGGTCACGACTACCGGGATCGGCGGGTCGAGCGGTGACGTCACTCCAGCCCGAATCGCCGAGAATACCAGCCGTACTCGTCACTGGCGCGACGGGTTACATCGGAGGACGGCTCGTCCCCGTCCTTGAAACCGCGGCCGTCCGACTTCGCTGTCTCGCCCGGCACCCGGCGGTGCTGGCGTCGCGTGTCGCATCGACGACTGAAGTCGTCGCGGGCGATCTCTTCGATCCCGCCTCGCTTGACGGCGCCCTTGCCGGCATCGATGTCGCGTATTACCTCGTGCACTCGATGGGGGCGCACGGCGATTACCGCGAGAAGGATCGCGTGGCGGCCCGCAATTTTGGCGACGCGGCGCGGCGGGCCGGGGTACATCGGATCGTCTACCTGGGCGGCCTCGCCGCGGGTGAAGAGGTGCTCAGCGCCCATCTGGAGAGCCGACTCGAGACCGGCCGGATACTCAGGGACAGTGGTGTGCCGGTCGTGGAATTCCGGGCGTCCGTCGTCATCGGGTCGGGCAGCCTGTCGTTTGAGCTGATCCGCGCGCTGGTCGAGCGCCTGCCGATCATGATCTGCCCGCGCTGGGTCTCGACACTGGCGCAGCCCATCGGTATCGACGACGTGCTCGCATACCTGGCGGCCGCGTTGAACCTGCCTGACGACGGCGAGAGCCGCACGTTCGAAATCGGCGGGGCCGATCGGGCGAGCTACGGCGACGTGATGCGGCAGTACGCACGCGAACGCGGGTTGAAGCGCGTGATGATCTCGGTTCCATTCCTGACCCCTCGCTTGTCGAGCCTGTGGCTGGGGCTTGTGACCCCCGTCTACGCCCGGGTTGGGCGCGAGCTGATTGCGGGGTTGAAGAACCAGTCAGTAGTCACCGATCCTGTTGCACTCTCGGTCTTTTCGATCAAGCCCGCTGGCCTGGCCGCCGCGATCAGCCGCGCCATACGCTACGAGGACCGCGCGTTCGCGCTGACGCGGTGGTCGGACGCCCGCTCGTCGGGCGGCGACTGGAAGGTGCCGGCCGACGCCCGATTCGGCAGCAAGCTGGTCGATGCACGGCGCCGTCATGTTGCGGTTGACACCCTCCGCGCGTTCGCTCCTATCGCGGAGATCGGGGGCGCGCGCGGGTGGTACTACGCCACCTGGCTATGGCGGGTCAGGGGCGCGCTCGACCTGCTGATGGGCGGCGTCGGGATGCGTCGGGGGCGGCGCGACCCCAACGCGCTGGCAGTTGGCGATGCGCTCGACTTCTGGCGGGTCGAAGCCTGCGAGCCGGGACGACGGGTGAGGCTCGCGGCGGAAATGAAAGTACCGGGGCGCGCGTGGCTCGAGTTCGAGGTCGTGCCGGCGGCCGGCGGCGCTGTCATCCACCAGACCGCGATCTTCGAACCGGTCGGATTACCGGGCTTGCTTTACTGGTACGCGCTCGTGCCAGTTCATGGACTGATATTTGGAGGCTTGCTGCGCGCGATCGCCCGGCGCGCGGTGACAGGTCCTGCTCAATGACAAAGGAAACAACCCTGGCACAGACGTCGTGACCGCCACCATGGCGGCGATCATCGGACTGGGCGTCATTCTGGCTGCCGTGACCCTCCTCTGGATGATCAGCGTAAGGCTGCGGGATGCCAGTATCGCGGACGTCTGCTGGGGCCTCGGCTTCGTGCTGCTGGCGTGGCTGTACTTCGTCCTGTTGCCGGGGTCGACGCCGCGGTCCTGGCTGGTCGTCACGCTGATCACGCTCTGGGGCGCGCGTCTCTCCGTCCACATCTTTCGCCGTAACCACGGCAAGGGCGAGGATCCGCGCTACCGGGCGATGCGCGCCTCGCATGGACCGGCGTTCTGGTGGCGCAGCCTGTTCACGGTGTTCTGGCTGCAGGCCGTGCTCCTCTGGTTCATCGCCCTCCCGCTGCTTGTCGCGGCGCGCGCCTCACGGCCCGCTGCTCTCACTGCCGTCGACGGCCTGGGAGTCTTGTGCTTCGCGGTTGGTCTTGCCTTCGAGGTGGTAGGCGACCATCAACTCGAGCGCTTCCGCGCCGAGCCTTCCAACCGCGGCAAGGTGCTCGACCGCGGCCTATGGCGCTACTCGCGGCATCCGAACTACTTCGGAGACGCCACAATGTGGTGGGGCATGTATGCGATGGCGGCAGGCACGCCTGGCGGATGGTTCACTGTCCTGAGCCCCGCCCTCATGACGCTGTTGCT
>JANOZI010000608.1:0-4146 GCA_031429375.1 Acidobacteriota bacterium
CCTGGCCGATCGGTTTCCCCTTTGCTCAGCGACCTTCCTGGAGGCAGACGTTGCGCTTGGCGAATCGGTCAGCGGCCTGACCTTCAACGGACCGGCAGAGCGGCTGGCCCTGACCGAATACACTCAACCCGCCATCCTCACGATGAGCGTCGCGGTGTGGCGGCTGCTCGAGCAGCGCGGCCTCAAGCCAGCGTTCTTCGCCGGGCACAGCCTCGGCGAGTACTCCGCACATGTGGCTGCAGGAACGCTGGCGCTGGGAGATGCCGTACGGCTGGTGCGCAACCGCGGACGGTACATGCAGGAAGCGGTGCCGGTCGGCGAGGGCGGCATGGCCGCGATCCTGGGCCTGGATGAAGCCGGCGTGGTCCGGGCCTGCGAAGAGGCCGCCGAAGGCGACGTGGTGAGTCCTGCCAACTTGAACGGGCATGGCCAGATCGTGATTTCCGGCTCCGCTGCCGCGGTGGCGCGGGCCGTCGCGCGGGCGAAGGCCCTTGGCGCCAAGCGGACGGTGCCGCTGAAGGTCAGTGCGCCGTTCCACTGCGCGCTGATGGAGCCGGCCGCCAGGCGCCTGGCGCCCGAGCTGCACGCGGTGCCCTCGCGCGACCCGCGCGTGCCCGTGGTGGCCAACGTCGACGCCGAGCCGAAACGCACCGCGGCCGCGTCGATCGACGCCCTGATCCGCCAGGTTTCCTCGCCCGTCCGATGGGAGAGCGTCATTCAACGCCTTGCGTCTGAAGGCGTCACCGCATATGTTGAAGTGGGTCCGGGCAAAGTACTCTCCGGCCTCGTCAAGAAGATCGTTCGTGAGGCCACCATTCTGAACGTCGAGGGTCCCGACGACCTTGCGGCGGTCGAGGCTTTGTTCACACCGGCGTGACCGCCGGAATCGTTACGATGGGACAGTTCGACGGCAAGGTCGCGATTGTGACGGGCGCGTCGTGCGGAATCGGGCGCGCAATTGCCGAGCACCTCGCATCGGGCGGCGCGGCCGTCATTTGCGTGGCGCGCGGCAACAACGCGGACGCCACCGCGCAGTCGATCGTGGCCGGCGGCGGCAAGGCGACCGCATTCTCGGGCGACGTCACCGACGGTGCGGCGGTCGAGACGCTGGTCAAGTCGACGGTCGAGCAGCACGGGCGGCTCGACATTCTGGTGAGCAATGCCGGCATCACCCGCGACCAGTTGATGTTGCGCATGAAGCGCTCCGACTGGGACGAGGTGCTGGCGACCAACCTGACCGCGGCATTCACGCTGTGCCAGGCGGCGCTGAAGCCGATGATTCGCCAGCGGGCCGGGCGCATTGTCGCCATCAGCTCGGTGGTCGGGCAAATGGGCAATGCCGGGCAGGCCAATTACGCGGCCTCGAAGGCGGGGTTGATCGGGTTTTGCAAGTCGCTGGCGCGCGAAGTGGCGTCGCGGCAGGTGACGATCAACGTGGTGGCGCCGGGTCTGATCGACACGGACATGACGCGGGCCGTTACCGAAAGCGCAAAGACCGATTGGGCGGGTCAAATCCCGCTTGGCCGGCTCGGTTCGCCGGCCGACGTCGCGGCGGCGGTTGGATTTCTGGCGTCTGATGAGGCGTCGTATATTACTGGTCAGGTTCTCGCCGTCAACGGCGGGATGTACATGTAGGAGGGGACAGTGGCCGTTGCCGACAAGGTGAAGAGCATTATCGTGGAGCAGCTGGGCGTCGACGAAGAAGAAGTGACCCCGGATGCCTCCTTCGTTGACGACCTGGGCGCCGACTCGCTCGACACCGTCGAGCTCGTCATGGCGTTCGAGGAAGAATTCGGCATCGAGATTCCTGACGAGGAAGCGGAGAAAATCACGCGCGTCAAGGAAGCGGTTGACTACATCGAGTCCCACTCGAAGAAGAAGTAGCGGGGCGCCGCCGCGGTAGGCCCCTTCATGCGTAGGGCACCCCTTTATGCGTAGGGCACCCCTTTAGGGGTGCCTGCGGAGGTCAAGTGAGCAGGCGAGTGGTGGTGACCGGTGTCGGCCTGGTGTCGCCGGTCGGAATGGGCACCCGGGCGAACTGGGATGCGTTGTGCGCGGGCACGAGCGGCATCGGGCCGATCACGCGCTTCGACGCGACGCATTTCGCGACCCGGTTTGCGGGAGAAGTGAAGCACTTCGACCCACTCCAATGGATCGAGAAAAAAGAGCTGAAGAAGATGGACATCTTCATTCAGTTCGCGGTCGCGGCGTCGCAGTACGCGATGGACGATGCCAGGCTGACCATTGACGCGGCGCTCGCGCCGCGCATCGGCGTGTTCATCGGCTCGGGCATCGGCGGGTTCACGACCATCGAAGAGCAGCACAGCGCCTATCTCGAAGGCGGCCCGCGCAAGATCTCGCCGTTCTTCATTCCCTCGTCGATCATCAATCTCGCGGCCGGGCAGGTCTCGATCCGCTTCGGCGCGAAGGGGCCGAACCTCGCCACCTGCACCGCCTGTACCGCGTCGGCGCATGCGATCGGCGATTCCTACGAAATCATCAAGCGCGGCGCGGCCGACGCGATGATCGCGGGCGGCGCGGAAGCCGCGGTCTGCCACATGGGCGTGGGCGGGTTCGGCGCGTTGCGCGCGCTGTCGCAGCGCAACGACGACCCCTCGCGCGCCAGCCGGCCGTTCGACAAGGACCGCGACGGCTTCGTGCTCGGCGAGGGCGCCGGCATGGTCATTCTCGAGGAGCTCGAAATGGCGAAGCGCCGCGGCGCGCAGATCTACGCCGAGATGGTCGGCTACGGCATGTCGGGCGATGCGTACCACATGACGGCGCCCTCCGAGGATGGCGACGGCGCGGTGCGGGTGATGCGCGCGGCGATCGAATCCGCCGGCATCCGCCCCGATCAGGTCGATTACATCAACGCCCACGGCACTTCGACGCCGCACAACGATCGCATCGAGACGACGGCGATCAAGCGGACGTTCGGCGATCATGCCTACAACCTCGCGATTTCGTCGACCAAGTCGATGACCGGCCACCTGCTGGGCGCGGCCGGCGGCCTCGAAGCGGGCATCGTCGCGATGTCGGTCAAGCATCAAATGGTGGCGCCGACCATCAACCTGAATACACCGGATGAGGGCCTGGATCTGGATTACGTGCCGAACCAGGCGCGGCGGATGAAGATCGACTACGCGCTGTCGAACTCGTTCGGCTTCGGCGGCACGAACGGAGCGCTCCTGTTCAAGCGTTACGAAGAGTAAAAGCCTCACACGGAAACACCGAACCACGGAAACATAGAAATGTTTTTCAGGCACCCGCAGAAGAGAACAATCCGTTCTGTGTTTCAGTGTTGCCATGTTTCTGTGTGGTGTATTGACTTATGAAAATAGCCGTCTGTATCAAGCAAGTGCCGACCCGCGAGTGGCAACCTCGCCTCAACGACGACAAGACCTGGATTCGCGATCAGGATGTCAGTTACGAGATGAACGAGCCCGACGCCTACGCGCTCGAGGAGTCGTTACGGCTGCGCGAGAAGCATGGCGGCGAAGTGGTGGTCTGCTCGGCCGGCCCCGCCCGGGTCCAGCAGGTGATCCGCGAGGCCCTGGCCCGCGGCGCGGACCGCGCGCTGCACGTCGAAGATGACGCCCTGGGCGCGGCGGATGCGTTCACGGCCGCTGCCGCGATGACCGCGGCGATGGCGGAGCAGAAGTTCGACCTGATCCTGACGGGCCTGCAGTCTGACGACCAGGGCCACGCCCAGTTCGGCCCGGTGCTCGCCGAAAAACTCGGCATCCCGCACTCGACGATCATCATGGAGGTGAACGTCGACCCTTCGACTCGCGACACTGAGAACGGCGCCGCTCGCTCAGGGCAAGTGGCTGAAGTGAGGGTCAAACGCGAGCTCGAAGGCGGATGGTTTCAGCACATCTCGATGCCGCTGCCGGCGCTGCTGACCATTCAGAGCGGCATCAACCAGCTGCGCTATGCGACGCTGAAGGGCATCATGGCCGCGAAGAAGAAGGAAATCACAAAAGTGGCCGCCCCGGGCGGCCTCGCGCCGCGGCACAAGGTGATCGCGTTGCACACGCCACAGAAGTCTAAGCAGACGATCATGATCGGGGGGTCGCCCGCCGAAGCGGCGAAGGAGCTCGTGAAGCGGCTTCGCGAAGAGGCGCGGGTCCTATGATTCTCGTG
>JANOZI010000609.1:0-8517 GCA_031429375.1 Acidobacteriota bacterium
CGTGATGGGCGAGCGCGCCACGTAGTCCTGCGGGTCTTCCCACGGTGCCTTGCGAAACCACGACGGCGTGAACTGCGGGAAGTCCGCGGTGTACCAAAAGCCGGACCAGTCCGCGATCGATCGCATCGACACGGCGGCCGCGAAGCGCGTGGTTTGCGTGATCGTCCAGTTGGTCAACAGCCCGCCGCCGCTGCCACCGGTCACGCCCATCCGCGCCTGATCGACATAGCCGCGCTTGACGATCGCATCGACGCCGGCCATCAGGTCCTTGTAGTCGTCGCCCGGATACCGGTACTGGATGATGTTGCCGAACTCCTGTCCGTAGTTGCTGCTGCCGCGCGGGTTCGGAAACAGCACGACGTAGCCCTTGGCCGCCATCCAGTGGAACTCGTGCGTGAAGACGTTGCCGTAGGCCGAGTGCGGCCCGCCGTGGATTTCCAGGATGAAGGGGTACTGCTTCGACTTGTCGAAGTCCGGCGGATGCAGAACCCAGCCCTGGATTTTCTTGCCGTCGAAACTCGTCCACGACAGTTCTTCAGGCTCGCTCAGCTTGATCGACTTGAACAAGACGTCGTTAACGCGCGTGATCTGCTTCGCTGAGGCGGTGCCTGCGGCCGCGTCCACGATGAACAGGTCGTTGATGTTGGTTGGCGTGGACGTGACCGCCACGAGCGTCCTGCCGTCGGGTGTGGCGCTGTAGGACTGCACGGTGTGCGCGCGCGTGAACACCGGGCTCACGGCGCCGGTCGCCACGTCGATGCGCACGAGGTTGGCGTCGCCCTGCTCGCCGGCGACGATCGTGATGGCGCGGCCGTCGGCCGACCAGATCGCCCCGGCAGAGCCGCCGCCGCGCGGTGCCCGCTGATCGCCGCCGACGCTGCCGCCGATGTCGTAGTCGTAGGCCGCGGTCAGGTTCTTCGGCGCGCCGTTACCATCGGCGGGAGCCACGAACAGATCGGGTTGATCGTACGACCGCTCCGGCGTGCCGTAGAGGGTGCCGCCGAACGCGATCCACTTGCCGTCGGGCGAGGGCTTCGGCCCGCCGATCGTTCCGTTGATGCTGGCGACCTTGACGATCGCGCCGCCCGCCGCCGCGACCGCGTACAAATCCGCATCCGATTGCTGGTAATAGGGCTCGTCGCTACGCGTCGAGGCGAAATAGATCTTCGATCCGTCGGGCGAAAACGCATGGCCGCTCGCGCCGTAGGCGCCCGTGGTCAGTTGCCTGGCCTTGGGGATGTCGGCGCCGGACGGCACCTCCGTGACCCACAGATGCGACGGACGATCGGCATCGTTCCAGCCGCCGCCATTGCTTCGATAGACCGCGCTCGTGATCACGCGCACGTCGGATGGCGTCGCCGGCGGCGTCGCGTCATCGTTCGGCCGTGTGACGCTCGAGAAGGCGATCCGCCTGCCATCTGGCGACCAGGCCGGCGCGCTCGCGCCGCGAGACACGTTCGTGACGGGCCGCGCCTCTCCGCCGTCGAGCGACATCACGAAGATCTGTGCGGGCTGAGGCTTGCCGTCGCGCTCAACCGCGCGAACAAAGGCGAGCGTCCTGCCGTCGGGAGACCAGCGCGGGCTGCTGTCGCGCGTGCCGCCCGTGAGCGGGCGAGGCGCCTCGGCGCCGGTCGCCGGCACCAGCCACAGGCTGGTGTCGTAGTCGTCTTTCGCCTCGTTGATCGTCACGCGCGTGAACGCCACCCTCGTGCCGTCCGGCGAGATCTGCGGGTCGGCGACCCACACGAATTTCATGATGTCGCGCTCGGTGATCAACCGCTTCTCTTGAGCGCCGAGGGGAAACGCGGCCGTGACAAAAACCACGGCCAGGGCGGCGACGAGTGTTCGTGTTGTCATGGTTTCAACGACTGCAAATGCTTGACCCACGCGCCGACGAGCGGCTGCATCGGCCCCTTCGACGCGGTATACGCCCTCGACCACTTCACGATGTTGGCCTTATCGGCGGCGAGCGTCGCCGGTTGCGGGGTGTTGAGATGGCGGATGTAGGTGCCAAAAATCGCGGCCAGCAGCGCCGGTTGATTGGTCGGGTTCGCTTCGAGGTACGGCGTCAGCACCGCGATGGCCTCGGTCGGGCGGCCGCCGAGCACGTACGCCACGCCGAGCAGTTGCCGCGTCTTCGGGTCGGCATTCGCCTGCTTGAGCGCCTGCTCGAGCGGCACGATTGCCATGTCCGGCTGGCCCGCCTTGATCCACTCTTCACCGGCCATGCGGCCGACGGCGGCGTTGGGAGCGTTGTCGGGCGAGCCGCTCTGGATCAGCGCGGCGGCCTCCTTGTGCCGATTGGCTGACGCCAGCGTCGCGCCGAGGTACAGCCGCGCGGGTGCGAACGCCGGCGCGATTTGCATCGAGCTCTGAAACTGCACAGCCGCGCGATCGAGCTGCGATTGCTGCAACAGCTCGACGCCTTTGAGAAAGGCCGCAAGCGACTGGTCGCCGTCGCCAAGTGCGGTCATCGCCGCTGAACCAAGGTCGCCGCCGCGCGCTTCTTTCAGCGCCGCCTTCGAGCTGGCCGCACGCGCTTCGGCGGCGGTGAACGCGTTGGCGATCATCGCCGGCGCGAGCACCTCCTTGCGATCGAAGGCCGTCAGCCCTCCGAGCATCACCATTGCCATGTCCAGCGGCAGCGAGCCCGGTGCGGCCACCGCCGGCGCACCGGTCAGTGACGGCGCTTCGGCGACGATGCGGAACGGGCGGATCAGGTGTCCCATCGCCTTGCCGCTCTGGCGCACCATGCCGCGCGCCAGGTACCGGCCCGGCGGCAGCGCCGCGGTGCTGAACTGCGCGCTGGCCGTGAGGACTTCCGGCGATGGTCCCGCGCCCATGCGCATCGGGATGGTTGCCAGCGGCGCGCTGTTCTCGTCCGCGAGGATCTCGAGGGTAGACTCGACGCCGGCGACCGGTGTGCCCCCGGTCGCGCCGGAGCTCTGAAAGAGCGAAGGCGGACCGTACACCTCCAGCAACGCGCCCATCTGCCCGGACACGATTGCCGGCTCGATCGTGGGCTGCAGGGTGGCCCGCTCGGGGCCGGTCACGCTGCCGAGCAGCAGGTCGCCCATCGCCAGCTCCGGGCCGTTCATCTGGAACGCCGTGATGCCGCGCGACACGCTGCCGACGCGGCCCTCGCTGTCGGACATCGCCAGGCCGAGCCGATACGAGCCGGGGTCGACCGACATCATGCCGGTGAAGATCGCCGTGCCCGGGTCGCCGTCCTTGATCGTCAACTTCTTCAACGTCGTCTCTGGCATGATGCCGCGCCCGTTGCGATCGATCAGCAGCATGCCGGCCGTGTAGTCGAGCGGCGGGTCGGACAGCCGCGCGACTTCGGCCGCGATCAGCACCCGGACCGTGGCGCTGCCCGGCTCCTTGTAGGTCCAGGTCGCGACCTTGATGGGCAGGTCGTTGATCGGCAGCGGCGACTTGAGCGCGCGGCTCACGGCGTCGACCGGCGTGGTCGCCTTGCCCGACACCGACGCCAGGAAGCTGCGCCGCGATCGGATCGACACGCCCTTGCGGATCGCCTTCACCGAAATGCGGTGGCGGCGGCCGTTGCGATCCTCGGGCCGCGATTCGACGCCGAGCAGGTAGAAGCCGTCGATCGCACGCGAGATCCGATCGAACGCAAATTCCGCGCTGGTGTTGATGCGATACACCGTGCCGCGGGACGCGCCGGCGAGCATTTCGAGGCCGGCGACCTGCAGGTCGCGATCTTCGCGCGGCGTCGTCGGCCGCACCGATTGCGACGCGTCGAAGCGCGGCACGTCGAGCAGCAGGATGTCGAGGCTGGCGCGCGAGTCGGCGGCGATCGACGCGAGCTCGTCGGTTTCGCTGCCGAGGCCTTCGAAGATCAGGCCTTCCGAGATCAGGATGACCGACTTCGGCCCCTCGATGTTGCCGATGCTCTTCAACACCTCGCGCATGCCGCTGATCGACTCCTGGGTGCGGCGGCGGATGTCGTTGATGATCTCCGCGGCGTCCTGCTCGACCTCGCGCTCGCAGCGCTCGGCCTCGGACGCGGCGATCGCCTGGCCGCACTCCCGCAGGATCACCTCCGCCGCCAGGCGGATGTCGCTGCGCATGTAGATCGCCATCGCCTCGGTGATGCTGATGTTGAACCGCGCCTTGATCGGGTCGGCCTGCCCGACGATGCGCAGCAGCGCTTCCCGGACCTTGTCGTGATCGGTCGTGAAGTCCACCAGCTCGCCCGGCCCCGGCACCGCGATCACGGCGACCCGATCCTCCGGCTCGAGGGTATCGACGAACTTTTTCGTGCTGTTCATTACCGAGCGCGCCGCGCCGGTGCGGATGTTGCCTTGATCGACCAGCACGACGATCAGCCGGCCGCTTGGCGCGCCCTTCGCGTTCGACGAGAAAAAGGTCTCGTCCGGTTTCGCCGCGACCTTGCGCGGCGCGCCGACGATGCGCATTGGGTCGACCGAGCGGACGTATTCAGACGTCGCCACCTGCCGCGGCTTACCGTCGACTTCGACGATGAAGTCGGTGGCGCTGAGGTCGGTGACCTGGCGGCCGGTGTTGTTGTCGATCGCGGTGACATCCACCGTGAGGATCTCGACGCCGGCGCGAAACACCTGCGGGGGTTGCGGCGCGGCCGGCGCCTGCGGCGCCTGGGCCGCGAGCGTCTCGGCAGAGAGGATGACAGCGGCAACGCCGGCTAGTATGCGCATCACGGACCCTCGGGCGAATCTTATCCCCAAGTTCGTGACGGTGTAGCGCGGAACTTTAGTTCCGCGAAACCACCTGTACAATCATTCGCTATGTCCGTTCGCGACGTGATCATCATCGGCGCCGGGCCATCCGGCCTCGCCACCGCTATTGCCGCCAAGCACCTCGGCCTCGACTATCTCGTGCTCGAGAAAGGCTCGCTCGTCGATGCGATCGCGCGGTTTCCCATCAACATGGTGTTCTTCACCACTCCGGAGCTGCTGGAGATTGGCGGGATCCCGCTGACCACCCCGTACGAAAAACCGACGCGCCTGGAGGCGTTGCGCTACTACCGCAAGGTGGTCGATACCTTTCAGCTGCAGGTGTCGTTGTTCGAAGAGGCCCTCACGGTCGACCCGCCCGCCTTCGCCCAGGACACTCCCGGCGGCTTCGGCGAGGCAGGCTGCTTCACTGTCACGACGAGAACTTCGCGCGGGGCGACGCGGGTGCGCGAGGCCCGCAACGTCGTGCTCGCGATGGGCTATTACGATCAGCCGGTGATGTTGAACATTCCCGGGGAAGGCCTGCCGCATGTCTCGCACTTCTACCAGGAGGCGCACCCGTATTACCGTCAGCGCGTGGTGATCGTCGGCGGCAAGAATTCCGCCGCCGAGGCGGCGCTCGAGATCCATCGCGCCGGCGGCCACGTCACCATCGTCCATCGCGGCGCCGGGTTCGGCGACTCGATTAAGTACTGGGTGAAGCCCGACATCGAAAACCGCGTCAAGGAGGGATCCATTGCTGCGCACTTCGAGACTCGCCTGATAGAGATTCGCTCGACGGAAGTGGTCGTGGCACCGGTTCCTCACGAGGGTTCCGCACAAGGGTTCCTCACGGGGGTTCCTCACGAGGGTTCGAAGACCATCCCAGCGGACGCGGTGTTATTGCTGACCGGCTATCGCGCCGATCCGGGGTTCATGCGCCACATCGGCGTCCAGATCAACCCAGAGACGCTGGAGCCGAAATACAGCGCGGAGACGTACGAAACCAACGTGCCCGGATTGTTCGTCGCGGGCGGGCAACTGGCGGGCAAGAAGACCGGGACCGTGTTCATCGAGAACGGCCGCTTTCACGGCCAGCAGATCGCCAAGGTCATCGCGGATCGATCGCGAGGATGACGCCGGTACCCACGCTCTGAATCGTGCTCTCAGTACTGGTGCCGGGCTGCGCGTCGGGCACGCCGTCGCCTGTCCCCGCCGCGACCGGGATCGCGAACGTCCAGATTCTCGGCTTCAACGACTTCCACGGCGCGCTCGCGCCGCCGAGCGGGGCCAACGGGCGCATCAGCGACGTCGACGCCGGCGGGGCCGAGTATTTTGCCGCGCACCTCGCGCGCCTCAAGGCGGAGAACCCGAACACCATCGTCGTGTCATCGGATTCATCGGCCTGGCTCTGAGGGCACCCCGGCGATCGTGCAGACGCGCTTCGTGCAGGGGCTGACCTTCACGCCCGAAGTGGACGCGGGCAACGCGGCCGCGGCCGCGCTGGTGGCGCAAGGCGTCAAGACATCCTGGTCCTTATTCACGCCGGCGGCCGGCCGGTCACGGAAGACGTGAACAGCTGCGACAGTCGGCATCGACATCGATCTGTTGGTCGCGTATTTCGCAAACAACTCGCCGATTCGCCCCGGCCCGCAAGACCGTATCATTCGAAAGTGATAAGTTCCCGGTTGCGATGAAAACAACCTGGATTTGGATCGCCGGCGCGCTCGCGCTGGTGTCGCAAACCGCATCCGGACCCCAGCCCATCACCCTAACGATCCGCGAAGGCACGTCGATGGCGGCGGCGCTGTCGCCCGATGGCCGCACGCTGATCATCGATTTGCAGGGCAGCCTGTGGGCGATGCCGGCGAGTGGCGGCGCGGCGCGGCGTCTGACTGACGAGTTCATGGACGCCAGGCAGCCGGCCTGGGCGCCCGACGGTCAGCGCGTCGCATTCCAGGCGTATCGCGACGGCGTGTGGCACATCTACGTGATGAACGCCGATGGCAGCGGCGTGGACATGATCACGTCGGGTCCCTTCGACGATCGCGAGCCGTCCTGGTCGCGCGACGGCACCCGGATGGCGTTTTCGTCCGATCGATCGGGGAACTACGACATCTGGGATGTCGAGGTCGCGACGGGTGCGTTGCGCCAGATCACAAAGAATCCCGCGAACGATTTCGGGCCGGCCTGGTCGCCGGCCGCCTCGGTGATCGCGTTTGTGTCGGAGCGGGAGGATCGGCGCGGCGTGTGGCGCATCGATCCCGCGAGCGGCGCCGAGACGTCACTTGCGCCATCGCCAGGCGCGGTGAGCGCGCCGTCGTGGAGTCCCGACGGCTCGCGCGTCATCTACAACGTGATCGCGGCCAACCAGAGCCGCCTGATGCTCGATGGCCAATCGCTCACCAGCGGCGAGGATGTGTTTCCGTTCCGCGCGCAGTGGGCGTCGCCGGCGGAAGTCATCTACACGGCCGACGGCACGATCAAGCGGCGCTCGATTCAAGGCGGCACGGTCTCGCCGATCGAATTCACCGCCACCATCGCCTTTACGCGAACGCCGTACCAGCACGCAATTCGCGACTTCGATTCGAGGGCCGCAAGACCGGTCCGCGGCATCATGTCGCCGGCGCTCTCGCCCGACGGCACGCAGGTTGCGTTCGCCGCACTTGGCGATCTGTGGGTCATGCCGATCGGCGGCGCCGCGCGCAAGGTCACCGACGATCGATTTGTCGAAATGCAGCCGACGTGGTCGCCGGACGGCCGCTCGCTCGCGTTCTCGAGCGATCGCGACGGCACCATGGATCTGTGGGTCCGCGACCTGCAGAGCGGCGCCGACAAGAAGGTCGCCTCCGAGGCGACCAAGGCGGCGTGGGCACCGCGCGGCAACGAGATCGCTTACGTCACGCGCGACGGCGCGATCGCCGTGACGGGACGCAGCGCCCCGATCCATGCGCCGATGCGCGATGCCGGCCGTCCGACCTGGGCGCCCGAAGGCATGATCGCGGTCACCGCGCTCCATCCGTACTCGAGCCGCTTCCGTGAAGGCACCAATCAGCTGCTGATGGTGTCGACCACCGGCGCCCCGGATCGGCCGCTCGATCCGGTGGCGCATCACTCGATTGGCACGCGCGAGAACGACGGGCCGGTGTGGTCGCGCGACGGCTCGAAAATGGCGTTCGTGATGGACGGCTTGCTCCAGGTCCTGCCGACGACGCCGGCCGGCGACGTCACTGGACCACCGCGGGCGATCTCGAGCGGGATCGCCGATTCGCCGTCGTGGGCGGCGGATTCCCGGCGCTTGCTGTATCAAACCGCCCGCGGACTGACGCTCGTTGACGTGGTCGATGGCCGCTCCACCACGGTGCCGATCGACCTGACGTGGACGCCGGCGATGCCGCAGGGGCGCACGGTCGTGCACGCCGGCCGGTTGTTCGACGGGCGCACCGCGTCGCTGCGCGCGAACGTGGACGTGGTGATCCGCGATCACCGCATCGAGCAGGTCGTCGCACATCGCGCCGACCTCCACACCGGCCGCGTCGTCGATGCCGGCAGCGACGTGGTGATGCCGGGCTTGATCGAGATGCACACGCACCTGTCCAAGGATTACGGTGAGGCGCTGGGGCGAATCTGGCTGGCGTACGGCATCACGTCGGTGAGAAATCCCGCCGCGAACGCCTACGAAGCCGCGGAAGACAAGGAGGCGATCGGCGCCGGCGTCCGGCGCGGTCCGCGCGTGTTCGCGACCGGCGGTCCGTTCGATGGCTCGCGCATCTATTACGCGGGCGGCGTGCCGTTG
>JANOZI010000610.1:0-3392 GCA_031429375.1 Acidobacteriota bacterium
GACCGTCGGGCGCCATGTGTTCTTCACGGTGTGGCATCCCGAGCTGGTGTTGCTGCGCCACGCTCTCGGGTTGCCGCGGCATCCGGCCCAGATCGTCGTGTCCAACGACGGCCGCATCACTCTCGACAGCATGGTCTTCAACCAGCCGGATGTGCCGGTGTTCATGCTGGCCGGCGCCGGCTGCCGCGCGAAGCACGCCGCCTGGTTGTTACGACGGCCCTGGATCACGGTCGTGCCGATCGGATCGAACGATTTGACCGGCGCGATCGCGCGCCTGCGCGCCGAGCACGGCCTCGAAAGAATTTCAGCCGTGGGCGGACGAACGGTCGCGACGGCCTTGATCGATCAGGGACTGGTGCAGGATCTGTATCTGACGACCTCGCCGATCGATGGCGGAGAACCGGCTACGCCGTTCTATTGCGGCCGGCAGAGCCCGACGTACTCGACGATCGTGCGCAAGATCGAAACCGGGACGGCTGCGCCCATCACGTTCGAACATCTTGCGCGGGTCTAAATGCGCCACCGAGACTCAGAGCCACAGAGATCGTTTTATGGAAATACTCATCGAAAAAATCGCTTGTCTTCCGAGTGCGACCGTCGCTGGGTTGCAACGCTGTCGCTCGAACGTTCTTGACAAGGAGCCAGGCAAATAGACAGAGAGTACCGTGGCTCCGCAGAAATGCAGAGGGCGGCAAAAAAGATTGGTCTTCTCTGTGTCTCCGAGTCTCTGTGGCCCATCGGTGCTCTCAAGCTGCTGCGCGGCTGCGGCGGCCGGCCCAATCCAGCAGCCGCGCCAGCGGCCAGCAGTTGATCACGCGCGCGCGTGGCACACCGGCGAGCCGCGCATGGGCGAGCGCGGTCTCGGCATACCACCACTGATCGCCGGCATGCGCGTCGCTGTCGAGCGCGAACAGGCAGCCGCTCTTCACCGCCCGAGCCGCCAGCGTGTAATCGAGGTCCTGCCTCGAGGGATCGCCGTCGATCTCGATCGCCACGCCGGCCCGCGCCGCCGCGTCGAACACCCGATCCCACTCGGCCATCACACCGGCCCGTGAGCCGTACATGCGCCCGCGCGGATGGCCGAGAATGTGCACGCCGGGGGTGTTGACCGCGGCGATCATCCGCGCCGTCTGATCGGCCGTCGACCGCAACGTCGAATGCGGAGCCGCCACCACGATTTCCATCACCGCCAGCTCCTCGGGGGTCATGTCAACGCTGCCATCGGCGCGGATGTTGGCTTCGATGCCCTTGAGCAGTCGGAACTTCGAGCGGTAGCGGGCGTTGAGCGCATCGATCTCGTGGTGCTGTTGCGCGACCCGCTCCATCGACAGCCCCCCGGCGATCGGCAGGCCGTAGGAATGATCGGTCACGGCCGAGTGGGTGTAGCCGCGCGCCAGGCCGGTCTCGACAATGTCGGCCAGCGTCTGGCCGCCGTCGCTCCAGTCGGAGTGCATCTGCAGGTCGCAGCGGATGTCTTCGAGCCGCGGCACGGTGACGCGATCGATCTGCATGGCCGCGAGCGCGCGGGCGCGGCTCAGGAAATGCGATCGCAGCCCCCGGCTCCGCAGGATGTCGGCGCGCTGCCCGCTCGCCTCGATCGCCTGATCGACGGTGGGCGACGATCCGAGTTGCAGCCCCTCCATGATGATGCGCGTCGAGGCCGGGCCGATGTTCGGGATCTTCTTCAGCGCGCCGCTCTCGTCGAGATAGGTCTCGATCGGCGCGTCCAGCTGCATCACCGTCGCCGACGCGCGCTTGTAGCCCCAGCGGCTGTGCGTGGACTTCTGCGCAAACGCCATGTCGCGCAGCAACCCGGCGATCGAGCTGTTGGTATCGGGTGTGTCTTCGATGGCCATCACGGCGCCACCTTTCTGACCCGCGCGGCGATGCGCTTGAAGTCGGTGTCACCAGGTTGCTCGAAGACACCCATGAGCTCGGCCGTGCTCGGCCCGTCACCGAAAACCGTCTGGGTACCCGGCTTCCACAGGTGGCACCTCTCCCAACCCATTGCCGCCCGCCGGATTGGTCCTGATGCGCTCCGCTTCGACGTCACCTGACAGCCTTTGCAAAGCCAGTGCTCACTTCTCAACGGTCGAGCTGGCCTAAGCCGCTCGGTTGATCGCACGCTTGCACTGTGTCACATTCAAAGGCTAACCATGAGCTCAGCGCCTTTCGCGGAATCAACGGCAGAGTCGTTGGCGGCCAAACTCCATGCCGCGCAGCGCCAGCTGGCGGGGCAGTGGCTCGAGCAGCTCAACGCGATTCTCCCCGTCGAGAAGCAGGAGGTGTTCCCGGGCGCTCAGCTGCTCGATCACATCCCGCAAATCATCGAAGAGATTGCCCACTACCTGAAGGCGCCGGCCGAAGAAGCCATCGGCGCCAACACCGCCGTGATGGCGAAAGCCGAAGAGCTCGGGCTGCTGCGCTATCAACAGCGCGCGTCGGTGCATCAACTGCTGCGCGAATACCATCTGCTCGGCACGTTGTTGGAAGAGTTCATCACCTGCGAGGTCGCCAAGACGGGCACCCGTGCCGATGCGGTCGAGGCCCTGCAGGCGCTCGGCCGCGTGTCGCAAGCGGTGCGCGTGCTGCAGCAGCAGACCATCGACACCTTCGTCGGTAAGTATTCCGAGACCATCGAGCGGCAGACCGGACAACTGCGCGGCTTTACGCGCCTCGTCAGCCACGAGATCCGCCAGCCGCTCGGCGTGCTTCAACTGATCGCCAGGATGCTGCCGTCGAACGAGCCTGGCGCCGGCCGGCTCGTCGAGATGCTCGGCCGCAACGTCAGCCGTCTTGGCGACACCGCCGGCAAACTGGAGCGGCTGGCGCGATTGACGCGCGCCTCCGATGGCGATTCGCCCACCGAGCAGGAAGTGAATTTCACGGCCTTGTGCGGCGACGTGGCGCGCCAGCTCGAAGACATGGCGGCGTCTCGTGGCGTGAAGATCGTCGTCGACGACGACCTGCCGTGCATCGTGACCGACTCGGGCCGCGCCGAACTGGCCGTCGTCAACCTGATGGCCAATGCGATCAAGTACAGCGATCCGGACAAGACCGATCGGTTCGTCCGCGTCCGCCGCACGCCCGGTTCCGGCCCGTCGATCGTGATCGAAGACAACGGCATCGGCATCCCGGCGGGCAAGGTGGTCGTGATCTTCGAACAGTTCGTTCGCGCGCACTCGGATCGCGACGAGGAGCTCGGCGCGCAAGGCCTTGGTCTCGGCCTGGCGATCGTCCGCGAGTCGATGGAAGCGATGAAAGGCTCGGTGACGGTCACCTCCGAAGATCGGGCAGGCGCCGCGTTTACGCTGACCTGGCCGTCGCGCGAAACTCCACGGTGACTCGAAGGCCAAAGGGACTGAAGTCCCGCGCTACGTACCCAAATTGCG
>JANOZI010000611.1:0-7442 GCA_031429375.1 Acidobacteriota bacterium
ACCGAAATCGGCCATGCGCTGCAGGGCGAGCGTGACTATGCGCCCGACACGCTGCAGCTGCTCTACATCGCCAACCGGTTCGAGTTCCGGCCGCGGATCTCGTCGTGGCTGGACGAGGGCACGATGGTCGTCTGCGATCGCTATCTGGCCTCCAGCATCGCCTACGGCGAAGCGCAGGGCGTTGACCCGCAGTGGCTCAGTGCGATCCAGCAGTCGCTGCCGCAACCGGCGCTGACGCTGTTGCTCGATATTCCGCCGGACGCGTCGCTCAATCGCAAGAAGGTGGCGCGCGACAAATTCGAGCGCGACCTCCCCCTGCTCGGGCGCGTGCGCGAGAGCTACCTCCGGCAGGCGAACGGCGCCGGTTGGGTGCGCATCGACGGCTACCTCGACAAGGACGCCGTCTCGGCTGCGGTGCTCAGCGCCGTGCGGTCGCAACTCGGGCTGCTGTAAGCGCCCGCACCTCTTTCGCGCCGGCCGCCTTCAAGACCGCCGCGCACGCCTCCAGCGTCGCCCCCGTCGTCGCCACATCATCGACGAGCACCACCACCCGTTCGACTCGCGTCGGCGCGGCGCTACCGCGACGACGCTCGCTCAGGGCAGGCCGGCAGTACTCGAATGCGTCACGGACATTCCGTTGGCGCTCATCCTTGGGCAGATCGATTTGCGATGTGGTGTAACGAATGCGGCGGAGCAGCGGACGAACCGGCAACCCGAGCGTCCGGGCCAGATCGTCCGCTTGATTGAACCCGCGCGATCGCTCCCGGCGAGGATGCAGCGGCACCGGCACCGCCACATCGGCGCCGCGTAGCAGCTCGGCGCCCGCCGATCGCATCAGCGCGCCGAGCGGCGGCGCAATCGATCGACGGCCTTCGTACTTGAGAGCGTGAATAATGTCGCGAAGACTGCCCTCGTACTCGCCGATGGCCGCGGCGCGATGCACAGCGTGATCGCCGGAGAAATGTTCGTGCAGGGCCGGCACCACACGGACGCCGGCCCAGCAGACCTCGCAGACCGCGCCGTCGAGCGGGTGGGACAACACCGACTTGCATGCGGCGCAAGGTGGCTCGAAGAGCGACGAGAGAAGGCGGTTGGTAAGGGCGCGCCATGTCATGGCCGTCGCCTCGGCACAGGCGGGCCTAAAGACCCGCCGCTACGCTTACGGAACGTCGGGAAGCTCGATGCGCGTGGCGTTGCCCCATAGCCGATCGAGGCCGTAAAAATCGCGCGCGTGCTTCGAAAAGACGTGCACCACGAAGTCGAAGTAGTCGACGAGCACCCATTCGGCGCGGGCGTAGCCTTCGACGAGCGACGGCCGCTGCTTCTGCGCCTTGAGCGCCTCTTCGACCGAGTCGGCAATGGCCTGCACCTGCCGCGGATTCGCCCCTGAGCAGATCACGAAGAAGTCCGTGAACGCTCCCGCCTTGCGCAGATCGAGAACGATGAGCCCGGTGGCCTTTTTCTCGCGCACGGCGTCGATGACGGCCTGGATCTGTTTCGGCAGTCGCGGCGCTGCCGCCGTCGTCGCTGTAGCTCTGGGCTTTCGTGGGCTGGTCGTCTTTGCCATCAAGTGTTGTCCAAAGGCCGGCGGGTCTAAAGACCCGCCTCTACATACAGACGATGGTGCGCGATGTAAGTTGCGACGAACTCGGGAACGAGGCCGGCAATGCTCTCGCCGGCGCGCAAGCGCTGCCGGATTTCGGTCGACGAAATATCGGGCGTCACGGCTTCGATCAGAATGATGCGGGTGTCTTCGACCGGCTCGGCGCCGGGGGCGGGCGACTTGAAAGACGCGGGTGTCGTCATGCGTTCGGCAAGGTCGGGTAATCGCTTCTGCAATGAGTCTAGCGTGATTCCGGGTCGCGCGACGACGGCGAAATTTGCCAGGTCGAGGACCGCCGGATAACGCGACCATGTTGCAATTTCTGCGAACGCGTCCGCCCCTGTGATGAAAAATACTTGCGAAGCGGGATGGCCCCGCTGGAGCATCTCCGTGAGTGTGTCGAACGTGTACGACGGGCCGTCACGCTTCAGTTCGATCTCCGACACGGACCAGCTCGGATGATCCGCCGCCGCCAGCGTCGTCATGGCCAGCCGATGCATGGCCCCCACGCGGACCTGCTCGGCGCGATGAGGCGGCAGGCTTGATGGCATGAGCACGACCGACTTCAGCGACAGCGCGCGTTCAGCGGCGACCGCGGCGCCCACATGACCACAGTGAATCGGATCGAACGTGCCGCCGAGCACCCCCACGGTCATCGGCGTTTGGCGTTCTTCGATGCTCCGCCGCGCAGTGGCGGAACCAGCGCCGGGTTGTAATCCTCATCCGCCGTCGCCACGGCCTCGGCGTCATCATCGTCGAAGGAGATGGCAGCGGCCTCAACGGCTCTCGCCTCGGCGATGATCGGCCACGACGCCTCGACCAGCTCCTTGACGCCTTCGCCGGTGACGGCGGAGATCTTGAAGAAGGGCAGCTTGAGTTTTTTCGCGCGCTTCTCGAGCGCCGTCACCCGCTTGGGTTCGTCGACCGCATCGATCTTGTTGGCGGCTACCAGCTGCGGCTTCTTGAGCAGATCCGCATTATAAAGATCAAGCTCGCGGCGGATGGTATCGAAATCCTCGACCGGGTCGCGGCCCGACGCGCCCGAGACGTCGACGAGATGGACCAGCACCTTGGTCCGCTCGATGTGGCGCAGGAACTGGTGGCCCAGCCCGTGGCCGTCATGCGCGCCCTCGATCAAGCCCGGCACGTCGGCGACCACGAAGCTGCGATCGTCGCTCAGCGCGACCACGCCGAGGTTGGGCGTCAGGGTGGTGAACGGGTAATCCGCAATCTTCGGCTTCGCCGCCGAGATGACTGAGATGAGCGTGGACTTGCCGGCGTTGGGATAGCCGACCAGGCCAACGTCGGCCAGCAGCTTCAACTTCAGCTGCAGGTCGAACTCTTCGCCCGGCTCGCCGGGCTGCACCTTCCGCGGCGCGCGATTGGTGGAAGTTGCGAAGTGCGCGTTGCCGAGCCCGCCGCGTCCGCCCTTGGCGAGCAGCACGCGCTGGCCGAGCACGGTGAGGTCCGCAATCTGGGTCAGCTCGCCGGTCTCGGCGTGCTTGGTGTAGACCAGCGTGCCGACCGGCACCGGGATCTCGAGGTCGCGGCCGCCGCGGCCGGTCCGAAGCGCGCCGGCGCCGTTGCCGCCGCGCTGGGCCTTGTAGTCGGGATTAAAGCGGAAGTGCACGAGCGTGTTGCGATGCGGGTCGGCGGCCATGTAGACCGAGCCGCCTTCACCGCCGTTGCCGCCATCAGGCCCGCCCTTGGGGACGAACTTCTCGCGACGGAAGCTGAGAGAGCCTCGTCCTCCGTCGCCGGCCTTGATGTGGATGTCGACTTCGTCGACGAACATAGGGAAATAACAAATAACCAAGTACGAATAACGAAAAAAGACAGAACGCCCTTTTTGGTTATTTGTAATTGGTTATTGTTTATTCAACTGGGTGAACCGAGATGAATCGGCCGCACTGGCCGTGGTCTTCGAACTTCACCTTGCCGGTGACCTTCGCAAAGAGCGTGTCGTCCTTGCCGAGGCCGACGTTCAGCCCGGGCTGGTATTTGCGGCCCCGCTGCCGGACCAGAATCGATCCGCCGCTCACGAGGTTGCCTTCGAAACGCTTCACGCCGAGCCGCTGCGAGTTGCTGTCGCGGCCGTTCCGAGACGAGCCCTGTCCTTTTTTTGTAGCCATCGCTTACACCTGAATGTCGGTGATGCGGACGCGCGTCAAGAGGCTCCGGTGGCCCTTGGTCCGACGGTACTGCTTGCGGCGCTTCTTCTTGAAGATGCGAACCTTCTTGCCCTTGTCGAGCTCGCCGATCACGCCGAGCACCTTGGCGCCGGACACGAACGGGGTGCCGGCGGTGACGTCGCCGGCTTCATTGCTGACGAGAAGGACCTGGTCGAACGACACTGCACCACCGGCGTCGCCGGCGTTGTGGCCGTCGATGGCGATGATGGCGCCCGGCTCGACGCGGAACTGGCGGCCCGAGGCCTGGATGATTGCAAACACGCGGAAATCTCCCGGTTAAAGAACTTCAAAGGATACCACACGGCGCCGGCGGGGCTGAAGTCCCTGGCAGGCGGGACTGAAGTCCCGCCTCTACTTCAGGAGGGTCCTGGTTCCCTTTATCTTCTGTGCGCTCAACGTGTTAAGGAAGGCCGGCAGCAGCCGGTCCATGAGCTCGAAGTACGAGGAGAGGGCCGGGGTCTGCTGGCTGGCGTTGTAGAGGATCTCTTCGCGGAACGTCTCGGTGTGGAGCGTTTCGCCGGTTCGCCCATCGATGAAGATGAACGTGGGGCGCAGCACGAATCCCTTGCGCTCCATGTAAGTGCGGACGGGCACCACCGAGCGCCGGCCGAACGCGTCGTAGACTTCCTGCTCGCGCTGCACGAAGCCCGAGCGCTGTTGCGGCGCGAACAGTACCGCGCCTGTGACGATCAACGGCTGCTGAAATTCCTCGCCGATGCGTTTCCAGTACGCCACGTTCGCAAAGATGTGCTGATAGGGCTCGAGGTCTTTTTCGTCGTTGAAGACCGGCGCCTTGTTGGGGTCTTGCGGCTCTTGCGGCGGCGTGACCGCCTGTTGATCGGGGACCGGTGCGCTGTTGGCTTCGCCGCTGCTTTGCTTGGCGACCTCGAGCAGCGGCAGCGTGTCGGCGTCGATCACGCGCATGATGCCCTTGTTGCGAAGCTGGCTGCGCAGCAGGCGCACCGTTTCCATGTTGGCGTCCACGTCTTCGTTGGCGCCGGCAATGAAGCCCGCGATGAAGATCCGCTGAAACGCCGACACGTCCAGCTTCGGCTGGATCGGTGTTTCGATCGGGATCTCGGTATAGCTGGTACATGCCGCGAACGCGGCCACTAGCGCCAGGCTAAGGCTGCCGACCGTCTTTCTGCAGAACGCGGTCATTGATTTCCTTGAACAGGTCGTAGTTCTGCCTGACGAGCGCATTGTTTGGTTCGAGCGCGAGCGCTTTCTCGTAGGCGTCTCGTGCCTTCGCCAATTGACCCTCGTGCTCGTAGGCCACTGCGAGGTTATTGAACGCTGCGGCATACGTCGGATCGAGCTGGGCGGCGCGTTCCCAGCGGTAGATCGCCTCATGCCAGAGCCCGCGTTGCGCCACCTGGATGCCGAACTCGACCTGTTTCTTGGCATCGCCTCGCTGGTCGGCCCACACGGCGGGAGCCGACACCAAGGCCAAGAGCAGGCCGATCACCAGTTGGCGTGCAAACATGGTTCCTACAGGCACTATAGCTACTGGCCCCTAGGGGGGCAAGTGAACATTGTTAGCAATCTCACGTGCCAGCCCACCCTGTCTCGCCGAAGCAAACCCGTGGACACTTTGCGTAGGCGGACCGAAGCAAAACTGTAGACAAATTGCGTAGGCGGGAGATATCGTCGTCGTCAGGTCAGGGGCGTTCGGCCGGGGTGCAGATGATCACCATTCGGCTCGGATCGCCGGGTTTTCCCGCTCTTCTTGCTCAAATCCCAAATCCACCTGAAGAACTCTGGACGCGCGGCGACGTGTCGCTTTGCGACAAGCCCGCGGTTGCGGTTGTCGGCGCGCGCGCCGCGTCGCGGGGCGGCATGGCCATCGCGGCGGCGATTGCGGGCGACCTGGCACGCGCCGGCGTCGTCGTGGTGAGTGGACTGGCGCGCGGCATCGACTCGGCTGCGCACATCGCCGCGCTCGATGCCGGTGGAAAAACGATCGCCGTACTCGGGACGGGAATCGACGTCGTCTATCCGGCGGAACACCGCGAGCTCACGGAAAGAATCGCGCGCAGCGGTCTGCTGCTGACCGAGTTCTGGCCTGGCGCCGCACCGGAGGTCTTTCACTTCCCTCGGCGCAATCGCATCATCAGCGGCTTGTCGCGCGGCGTCGTCGTCGTCGAGGCCGCGGAGCAAAGCGGCTCGCTGATTACGGCCCGGCTCGCGGCCGATCAGGGCCGCGAGGTGATGGTCGTCCCCGGTCCGGTACTGGGGGGCCGCAACCGCGGCGCGCACGCCTTGATCCGCGATGGGGCAAAGCTCGTGGAGTCTGCGGTCGATATTCTGCAAGAACTCGGGTTGGAATCGGCCGCAGAATTGAGCCTGCGTTGCCGTAGCCCGGAGGGCAAAGGCGGCGAAAGCGTTGAATTTACGGTAGATGACATCGCCCGGCAGCTCGAATTGCCGGCCGGCGAAGCACTGGCGCGGTTGCTCGAATGGGAGCTGACCGGCGAAATTCGGCGGATTGGATCGGGGCGGTTCGTTCGTTCCCAGAGTAAGGTGTAGAGAAATCGAATGGCAAAACCGTTGGTCATCGTCGAGTCGCCCGCGAAAGCACGCACCCTTGCGCGGTTCCTTGGAACCAAGTACCGGGTCGAGGCGAGCTACGGCCACATTCGCGACTTGCCAGACTCGGCGGCGGAAGTTCCGGCTGAGATCAAGGGCAAGCCGTGGGGCCGGATGGGCGTCGACACCGACGGCGACTTCACCCCTTACTACGTGGTTCCGGCCGACAAGAGAAAAAACGTCGCGGCGCTGAAGGCGGCGATGAAAGACGCCTCCGAGCTGATTCTCGCAACCGACCCCGATCGCGAAGGCGAGTCGATCAGCTGGCATCTGAAGGAGCTGCTGAAGCCGAAGGTCAAGGTCCGCCGCATCGTCTTCCACGAAATCACTGAAGAAGCGGTGAAGGCGGCGCTGGCCGAAGCGCACGACGTGGACGAGAACCTGGTCCGCGCGCAAGAGAGCCGGCGCATTCTCGATCGCCTTTACGGCTACACGCTCTCACCCGTGCTGTGGAAGAAGGTGCAAACGGGATTGAGCGCGGGGCGCGTGCAGAGCGTGGCCGTGCGCGTGATCGTCGAGCGCGAAGAGGAACGCATCGCGTTCCGTACCGCGAGCTATTGGGATCTCGAGGCGAAGTTACGCGGCGGCTCGACCGAGTTCGGCGCGACCCTCGCGAAGGTCGGCGGCCAGCGCGTCGCCACCGGCAAGGATTTCGACAGCAAGGGCCAGCTCGAATCCAAGACCGTCCGGCTGCTCGACGAAAAGACCGCGCAGGAGTTCCGCGAAGGTTTGATGCGCCGGCTGCCGTGGAAGGTGACGAGCGTCGAGGAAAAGCCCTACACGCAGCGGCCCGCTCCGCCGTTCACGACCTCGACCCTGCAACAGGAAGCCAACCGCAAGCTCGGCTTCCCGACCGAGCGCACGATGCAGATCGCGCAGCGGTTGTTCCAGGGCATGGACCTCGGCGGCGGCGACCTCGAAGGCTTGATTTCGTATCACCGCACCGATTCGACCACGCTCAGCTCGAAGGCGCTGACCGAAGCCGAAGCCGCGGTGAAGGAGCTGTACGGCGCCGACTATCACAAGGGCCCGCGCCAGTATCAGACCAAGGTCCGCAA
>JANOZI010000612.1:0-12545 GCA_031429375.1 Acidobacteriota bacterium
TCATCGGCCGGCCTCCGGCGCGACGTGGTGCTTGTTCACGAAGACGTCGTAGAGGAAGGCGCCGAGAATGGCGCCGACGCACGGCGCGACGACCGGCACCCACCACCATCCCCCGCCGGCGGTGAACACACCGGGGCCCCATCCGGCCAGCGCCGTAAACACTCGCGGGCCAAGGTCGCGGGCGGGATTGATCGCATACCCGGCGTTGAATCCAAAGGCCACACCGATGGCCAGCACGAGTGCGCCGACCAGCGGACCTGTCAGCCATGCCGGCGGCGCGGTGTTGCGCTGATCGGTTACGGCCAGCACGCCCGCCATTAACAGCATGGTGCCGACGACCTGGTCGACGAAGCCGCCCGCGATCGACAAGTACGCCTGCGGATACGTCGCGAATATGCCGGCGGTCGCCGTGGCGCCCTCGACCATGCGCGCGCCGCCGTCAAATGCCGTTAACGCCTCGCGATAGGTGACATACACCAGCGCGGACGCCGCAAACGCGCCCGCCATCTGGGCCAGGATGTACGGCAGCACCTTGCGCCACGGAAAACTGCGGTGCACCGCGAGCGCCACCGTCACCGCCGGATTCAAGTGCGCACCCGACACGCCGCCCGCCGTGTAGATGCCGAGCATCACGGCCAGCCCCCAGCCGATGTTGATCCCGAGGTACGACCCGTTGGCTTCCTTGCTGAGAACAGTCTGGGCGACCACGCCCACACCGAATGCGATGAGGATGAACGTGCCGAAGAACTCGCCTGCGGCTTCCCGCGCTGTTCCTTTGAGCATGCGGGATTCTAATGCGGTTTTGTTATTCGTAATTCGTTATTGGTTATTTTACCCGTAGCACAATGATGTGCTGCCAGGGTAAGACCGCGATGACCTTGTCGAGCACGAAGCCCTCGGCCTCGAGCTCGGCCTTCACCTCGGCCACGCTCATCTTGTGGACTTCGAGAATGGGAACGGTCGCGTCTTCCTTACGGAATTCGAGCAGCACCAGCCGGCCGCCAGGCTTGAACGTCTCGCGCAGCCGCTGCAGGAACACCTGCGGCGCCTGCAGCTCGTGGTAGACGTCAACCATGATCGCCAGATCGATCGACGCCGGCGGCAGCTTCGGATCGTCCATGCCGCCGAGCACGGTGGTCACGTTGGTGAGGCCTTCGGCGGCGACGCGACGGTTGATCAACTCGATCATCCCGGGCTGGATATCGGTGGCGTAGACCTTTCCCGTCGGTCCCACGCTTTTCGACATCCGCGAGGTGTAGTAGCCGGATCCGGCGCCGATGTCGGCGACCACCATGCCCGGCTTCAAGTCGAGCGCGGCGATCGCCTTCGACGGCGCCTCTTCCTGTTCGCGCTCGGACCGTTCGAGCCAGCCCGCGCCGCCCACGCCCATCACCGGCGCCAGCACGCGGCCGCTCACCGGATGCCGGCGTTGTGCTTCGACCAGGCCGGTGGCCGCGACCACCAGCACCACAACGAGAGACGCAATACGCTGTAACATTAGGAATTCGCTCTTTTCCCTCATGACGCTGATTGCCCGAGCCGCGTCGCCAGACGACGCCCCGCTGCTTGCCCAAATCTACAACGAAGGCATCGAAGATCGCGTCGGAACCTTCGAGACCCGCCCGCGGACCGCGGACGACGTGCGGAAGTGGTTTGACGGGCACCCCATCGTAACCGTCGAAGGCGACGGACGCGTCATTGCGTTTGCGTCGACCTCGACCTACCGAAGCCGCGATTGTTATGCCGGCATCGCCGAGTTCTCGGTGTACGTCGCGCGCGCGCACCGCGGCAGAGGCGCCGGGCGCGTCGCCATGCAGGCGCTGATCGAGGCCGCCGCCGCCGCCGGCATCTGGAAGCTCGTGTCACGGATCTTCGTCGAGAACGCCGCGAGCCGCGCGCTCATGGCCGCGATGGGGTTTCGCGAGGTCGGCGTCTACGAAAGCCACGCCAAGCTCGATGGCCGGTGGCGCGATGTCGTGATCGTCGAGCGTCTCATCCC
The DNA here is from genome assembly GCA_031429375.1 of Acidobacteriota bacterium. Taxonomy (GTDB): domain Bacteria; phylum Acidobacteriota; class Vicinamibacteria; order Vicinamibacterales; family UBA2999; genus 12-FULL-67-14b. The sequence goes on from JANOZI010000612.1 coordinate 2,000, forward strand.
GGACAACCTCTCTTAATGAGACGCACTGTTCCCCAGTTGGTGTCGCTCGTCGCCGTGGTGGCGGGCGCCGTGCTGTTTGTCGTCACGATGATGGGGATCGATCGCGACGAGACCCTTCGCGAGGCGCGCATCCTCGGCCTGGCGCTGCCGCTCGTGATGCTGCCGAGCCTGGGCTGGCATCTGCTGCGCGCCGCCGGCTGGTACATGTGTTTCCCTCCAGAGGAGCGGCCGTCGTACTGGACCGTCTTCCGGGTGCGGCTCGCCGCCGACGGCGTGGGCTACTTCACCGTGCGCGGCGTCGCCAGTGAGCCGTTGCGGGTGGTACTGCTGATCGGCAAGGTGCCGCCCGTCGTCTCGGCGGCCGCGTCGGTGCTCGAGCGCACCGCGATGGGCATCATGAGCGTGGTCGGCGTCGGCATTTTCGCGGCCTTTGCCGTGTCGTCCGACATGCTGCCGCCGGGTTGGCAGAGGGCGTTTCTCGGCATCGCGATCACCGCCGGCGTCGTGCTGGCGCTGTCGCTGTTCTTCCTGATGCGAACCGGCCGCTACTTCGGCCCGCTCGTCGAGTTCCTGAACGTGCGGACCGGATGGGGCTGGACCGGCGGGCGGACCGTGCGCGCTATTAAGGCGGTAGAAGATCTGTTTCTCAAGCTGGCCCGCAGCGGGCACCGGCGCATCGAAATCCTCGTGCTCCTCAGCATCGCCTGTTATGCGCTCATGGCGTTCGAGGTCTACCTCGTGTTCTGGGCCATCGGCCAACCCATCTCGCTCTGGATCGGCACCATCGTCGAAACCTTCACGCGATCGGCCAGCGTCGTCGGCGGCGCGATTCCCGGCAACCTCGGTGCGCTGGAGGCGTCCAACGTGGCGGTCGTGAAGGCGCTCGGCCTGATGGGCGGCGGCACGCTCGCGCTGTTCCGGCGGGTCCGCAGCCTGATGTTCGCGACGCTGGGCCTCGCGCTCTACCCGCGCGACGCCATCAAGCCCGCGCCGCCTGTGGCGCAGCAGGTCCGAGATGCTCGCTGACCTGTTCGAGACCGTCCAGGCGTGGGCCTCCGGCATGGGCGGGGTGGGGCTGTTCGTGATCGCGCTGCTCGATTCGTCGTTCCTCTCGTTTCCGCAAGTCAACGATCTGCTGATCATCGTGCTCAGCACGAAGTACCCCGCGCGCATGCCGTATTACGCGGCCATGACGACCGCCGGGTCACTGATTGGCTGCTTCATGTTGTATGGGGTGGCGCGTCGCGGCGGCGAATCGCTGCTTCGGAAACGCCTGAAGGGCCGCTACGTCGATCGCGCGCTCGATCTGTATCAACGGTATGGGCTGCTGGCGGTGGTCGTGCCGGCGTTGCTGCCGCCGCCCGTGCCATTCAAGGTCTTCGTCCTGCTCGCGGGCGCAGCCGCCGTCGCGCCGTGGCGATTCGGCCTGGCCGTCGTGATCGGCCGCGGCATTCGTTACTTCGGGCAGGGCTATCTCGCGGTCCTGTACGGCGAACAGGCCGCCGACGTCATGAAGGCGCACGGCGCCGGGATCGGGGTCGGCCTCGCAGTGCTCGCGGTGTGCGCAGGCGCGGCGGTCGTCCTGATCCGAACGCGGAGATCGCGGTGATGCTCGAGCTCTTACCCGTGCACGCCGTGCACATTGACCTGGTCGCGACCGACGATGCCGCCGCGCTCGAGCTGAAGGACCGCTATCTCGAGCTGCTGTCGCCCGAGGAACACGAGCGCATGGCGCGGCTGGTGTTCGAGCGCGATCGGCGGCGGTTCCTGCTGACGCGCGCGCTGGTGCGCACGATGCTGTCGCGCTATGCGGCGGTGCCGCCTCGGGACTGGGCGTTCGTCGCCAACGTGCATGGGCGGCCAGAGCTGCTCGATCGGCCCGACGGCGTTCCCGACCTGCGCTTCAACATCTCCCACACCGACGGCTTGATCGCGTGCGCGGTCACGATTGGACGCGAGGTCGGCGTCGACGTGGAGCATGTCGGGCGCCGGCTGACGCGCGATGTGCCGGCGCGTTTTTTCGCGCCGCGGGAGGTGGCGGACCTGCACGCCGTGCCCGAGCCCGAGCGCCACAAGATCTTCTTCGATTACTGGACGTTGAAAGAGGCCTACATCAAGGCGCGCGGCTTCGGCCTGGCGCTGCCGCTGGCTGACTTCGCGTTCCGGCTGTCGTCATCGTCGCCGCCCGAGATCAGCTTCGAGCCGGCGCTGCCCGACGACCCGGCGACGTGGCAGTTCGCGCAAGCCTGGCCGACACCGATGCACCGGCTGGGGCTGGCGGTGCGCCGGAGTGGCCCCGACCTGGCGATCCGCATCCGCCAGGTCACGCCCCAGGTGTGATCTGGTGAAGTTGTGGGCGACGAGCGATCTTCACGTCGGTTACGACGAGAACCGGCGGGCGGTCGACGCGCTGCCGCCGCATCCCGATGACTGGCTGATCATTGCGGGCGACACCGGCGAAGCGCCCGCACACCTGGATTTCGTCCTGCGGACGCTGCGCCCGCGTTTCCAGCAACTGGTCTGGGCGCCTGGCAATCACGATCTCTGGACGCCGCCGAGCCTGCCGGCCGAGAAGCGCGGCGTCGCGCACTACGATCGGCTGGTCGGGATCTGCCGGCGTCACCACGTGCTGACGCCAGAAGATGCGTACGCGCGCTGGCCGGGCGATGGTCCCGAGCGCGCGATCGTGCCCGCGTTCCTGCTGTTCGACTACTCGTTCCGTCCCGCCCACGTCTCGCGAGCCGGCGCAGTCGCCTGGGCCGCCGACTCCGGGGTGCGCTCGAAGGACGAAGACCTGCTCGCGCCCGATCCGTACGTGACGCGCGACGACTGGTGCCATGCGCGGGTGGCGGCGACCGAGGCGCGGCTCGCCGCGGTGCCGCGCGATGCGAAGCTGATCGTGGCGAATCATTTTCCGTTACGGAGAGACTTGGCCGTGCTGCCGCGCATCCCGCGGTTTTCGATCTGGTGCGGCACAACGCTGACCGAGGATTGGCACCGCCGCTACAACGTTGAAACTGTCGTGTCGGGGCATTTGCACTTGCGCTCGTCGCGCGTGATCGATGGTGTGACCTTCGAAGAAGTGTCGCTGGGCTATCCGCGGCAGTGGAACCAGGCTCGCGGACTCGAACACTACTTGCGGCGGATCCTCTGATCACGTTGCCACAGAGACAAAGAGACACAGAGAACATTTTTCAAAATACTTCTCGACAAAGGCTCTTGTCCCTCACAAAGACACGGAATGCCGTGGCTTCCCAGAAATGCAGAAGGCAGCAGAAAAGATTTGGTTTTCTCTGTGACTTTGTGTCTCTGTGGCCCGTGCGTGGGCAAGCGTCAGACTTTCAGGAGTCTCTCGGCAGCGGCCCGGAGTGTCCCGTCTTTCTTCGCGAAACAGAATCGCAGCACAGGACCGCCGGTGTCTTGATACAGAAAGGCCGACACCGGAATCGACGCGACGCCGTGTTCGGCGATCAGGCGATGCGCGATGTCTTTGTCGCACTCGTCCGAAATATCCGAGTAGTCCATTAACTGGAAGTACGTGCCCGCGCACGGCAGCGGCTTCAACCGTGACCCGGCGGTCAGTTGTAAAAACAGATCGCGCTTCTGTTGATAGAACCCCGCCAGGTCCTTTGCACCCGGATCTCGCGCGACGAACTCGGCGAAGGCGATCTGAGACGGGGTGTGCACCGTGAAGGTAATGAACTGGTGCACGCGCGTGACTTCGGCGAGCAACGGCTGCGGCGCGACGCAGTAGCCGACCTTCCAGCCGGTGGTGTGAAAGGTCTTGCCGAACGAGCTGATCACGACGGCCCGCGCGCGAAGCTCCGGATAGCGCAGCAGGCTCTCGTGCCGGCGCCCGTCGAAGATGATGTGCTCGTACACCTCGTCGCCGATCAGGATGATGTCGGTGCCGTCCACCAGCTCCGTCAGCCGCCGCATGTCGTCGGCCGTCCAGATCGCGCCGGTCGGGTTGTGCGGCGTGTTGATCAGAATCGCGCGCGTCCGCGGCGTGATGGCGCGCCGCACCTCGTCCCAATCGACCGCATAGTCCGGATACCGCAGGCTCACGAATACCGGCGTGCCGCCGCTCAAGCGAATCACCGGGACGTACGAGTCGTAACACGGCTCGAACAACACGACCTCATCGCCCGGCTGCACGAACGTCGTGAGGGTGGTGTACAGGCCTGCCGTGGCGCCTGAGGTGACGACCACCTCCGTTGCCGGATCGTAGCGAGGGCCATACAGCTGCTCGACCTTGGCCGCAATCGCCTCGCGCAGCGCCAGCACGCCCGGCATCGGCGCGTACTGATTGTGGCCGTCGCGCATCGCCTTGGACACCGCCTCGATCAGGGCGGGATCGCAGTTGAAGTCGGGAAAACCCTGGGAGAGGTTGATGGCCTGGTGCTCGATCGCAAGCCGGGTCATCACCGAAAAGATGCTGACCCCGACGTCGGGCAGCTTGGAGGAAACCGGAACGGTGGACGTCATGGCGATTCCGCCATTCTGACACGCGTTGTTGCTCGCAGCCGGAGGGCGCGTCGCGGGGCCGGCGGTCGCCCACATCGCGAGCCCGGGCGCCGCATCAATCGCGCGGACTCGAGCTGCGCTTCGGCTTCGGCTCCGGATATGGCAGCGCGTCGGGCAGCACCCGAACGCCGCTGGTGATCTTGAAGGGATACTTTCCGCCGCTCGGGAACGTCAGTTCCACGAAGAACGCGGTCCACCCGGCTGGCGGCGGTGCGACGCGGCCAACCCAGGTGTTCGGTCCAGAGGGCTGCAGCGTCGTGCTCGTGTACGCGGCGCCGCTCGTGTCGTGCCGGAAGTTACGGGCCTTGGGGTTGGTCGCCTGCCACAGCCGCACCTCATCCGGCCGCTGTTTCGCCACCACCTTGATTGCGCCGTCGCGCTCGAACGTCCACTTGGCCTCCGGGCGCGCGGTGCCCTTGACGACCGCTGCGTAAAACGCGTGAACGCTCTCGATCGCATCGCTCTTCTCGAGCGAGTGGCCGGTGTTGGGCACGTAGCGCACCTGCGTTTCGCCACGCAGGTTGTCGAAGTAGAACTGCGACGAATCGGGCAGGAAGAACTCGTCGCCCGACGCGTTGACGAGGAGCTTCGGCAGCGTCAGGCGCTCGCGGTACTCGTACGGCTCCTCGATCTTCATCAACGCGCGAAATTGCGGCGTGCCCATCCAGTCCATGATGCCGTGCTCGACGTAATCGTTCACCGCATCCGACCACGCGCCGTACGCGCGCCAGTGATGAGTGAATGACCGCTCGAGGTTCAACAGGTCGATCACCATCGGAACGATCGCCACGACCCGCGAGTCGACGGCGGCGGTCGTCCACGTCGTCCAGCCGCGTTTGGAGCCGCCGGCCACGACGAAGCGCGCGACGCGTGACGCGCCTCCGCCGGGGGACGCGACAAAGGCCGTGACGGCGTCCATCGCGCGCACGGCGCTCTTGGTCATCGGCAGCCGGGCGGGCCACTTCTCGTCGCCCGTGCGCAAGTACTTGTCCCAGGTGTAGGCAATGTAATCGTCTTCGGTCCGGGGCTTCTTTTGCGGATCGTCGACGAACACCACCGGCTGGTTCGGCACCATCCGCAGCTCGGTGACCACGGTGCCGGTGTCGCGGGCGAGGTCCACCATCCACGCCGGCGGTTGGGCCGGCGGCTTGCGCTCGAGGCTGCCGCCGGTAATGAACAGGAACCCGATATCGCTGGTGACCTGCGGGGGCCGCACGACGGTCACCCAGTGCGTCCAGAGGGGCCGCTCCACTTCCTTTTCCGTCAGCCACTTCTGCGACGTCATGTCGAGCAGCGTCGCGGTCACGCCCTCAGCGGGCAGGTCGCGCACGACCTTCCAGGAGAAGTTCGGATCGGGGGCCGCCACATAGCGGTCGAGCGCCGTAGCCGACCTGCGCAGTTGCGGCGCCTGCTGAGGCGCGGCGGTGAGCAGCGCGGAGGTGATGCCGACGATGGCAAGGGTGATGTGATGGCGCATTGGTTGTCTCGTCTCTGGCCTGATTGTCGTTCGACCCGACAGAGCTTCTCACACCCGCGCAAGGGGATACAATCGACGGCATGGCCCTGTTCCTTGGATTGATGCTTGGCGTAGTACTGAGCGCGCAAACGGCGGGGGGGTATTCGCGGCCCGAGCTGCTCGTCGAGACCGCGTGGCTGGCACAACATCTCAACGATGCGAACGTGCGGGTGGTGGACATCCGCAACCGGGGCTACGGCGACGGGCACATTCCGGAGGCGGTGTTCGTCGACAGCAACTGGATTCGCAATCCCAAGGCGCCGCCGACCTTCTTGCCCACGCCTCAGGAGTTCGAGGCGCTGATGGCACGGCTCGGCATTTCCAACACCACGCGCGTCATCGCCTACGACGAGCGCGGCGGCATTTACGCGGCGCGGCTGTGGTGGATTCTCAACTACTACGGCCACAGCAACGTGGCGCTGCTCGATGGCGGATGGGTGAAGTGGACGGCCGAACAGCGCGCGACCACCGCGACGGTGCCGGCACCCGCGGCCGCGGTGTTCAAGGTCAAGCCCGGCACGGTGAAAGTCGCGACCGCCGACGAGGTCAAGGCGGCGATCAACAAGCCGGGCGTGAAGCTGCTCGACGCCCGCACCCAGGGCGAGATCGACGGCACAGACTTGCGGAACATCAAGCGAGGCGGCTATATCGAATCGTCCGTGCCGCTCTATTGGGAAGACACGCTCGACCCGGCGACGAAGACGTTCAAGCCGGCGGCCGAGATCACCAAGATCTATCGCGACAAAGGCATCGTGCCGTCAGATGATGTGACGGTGTACTGCCAGGTGGGTATGCGCGCGTCGCACGACATCTTCACGCTGGCGCTGATCGGCCACGACCTCACGAAGCTTCGCAACTATTACGGCGCCTGGGAAGAATGGGGTAACCGGGAAGATACGCCCATAAAAACTAAGTAAGTGCCTTAGGTCAAAAGCTAGGGTGCCTAAGGTACAGGGTGCCTTGGGTGCCTAAGGGTTGGTGCCAGTGGCACTCGGCACACGCCCCTAGGCACTCTAGGAACTGTACGCACCGTACGCACCTAACCGGCCAGCCGGGTCATTCGTCAAAGCGGCATGCGTGCTCCAGATCTCTCGCTGGCCGTCCGTAATATCTTCCGGCGGCCGGGATTCGCCGCCGTCGCCATCACCCTGCTCGCGCTTGGCGCCGGGGCGAACGCCGCGGTCTTCTCGGTCGTCCGCAGCGTGCTGCTGCGGCCCCTCCCCTACCCCAACCCGGAGCGACTTGTCGCAGTCTGGCCCAACGTGTTCATTTCCAATCTCGACATCAACTACTGGCGCGAGCACACGCGGAGCTTCTCCGAGATTGCCGCGCAGTCGCCGGGGTGGATGATGGGACTGGTCGCTGACGGCGGCGAGCCAATCAAAGTGACCGGCGCCAAAGTGTCGGGCAACCTGTTCAAGGCCCTGGGCGCCTCCGCGGCGATCGGCCGCGCGTTGGAGCCCCCTGACGCCGTGCCCGGCCGGCACCGCGTCGCCGTGTTATCGGATGGACTGTGGCGGCGGCGCTTCGCCGCCGACCCCGCCGCGGTCGGCCGCACCATCCAGCTCGATGAAGAACCGCACGTGATTGTCGGCGTGATGCCGGCCGGTTTCGAGATCTTCGAAGCCGGCACCGATCTGTGGGCCCCGCTGCCGTGGGATTTGACGGCCGCCACCGCAAGAGCCACGTTCTCGCAATCCGTGGCGCGTCTCGCCCCCGGTGTCACGATCGAAGCGGCGACACGCGAGCTGCGGGATCTGGTGCCTGCCATGCGGCGCGAGCTGGCCCGCGATGACAAATGGGGGCAGACCGTGCAAGTGGCGTCGCTGCAAGACACGATTACGGGTGATGTGCGGCCGGCCCTGCTGATCCTGCTCGGCGCGGTCGGGCTGATCCTGTTGCTCGCGGCGGTCAACCTGGGCACGCTCGTACTGGGCCGCTCGATCGACCGCGTCGGCGAGATGGCGGTGCGAACCGCGCTCGGCGCGTCGCGCGCGCAATTGATCCGGCAGGTGATGGTCGAGCAATCGGTGCTGGCCGCGCTCGGCAGCGCCGCAGGTGTTGTGGTCGCCTGGGTCGCGCTCCCCGCACTGGTGTCTCGCATTCCTGCAGAAGTGCCTCGAGCCGGGCAAATCGCCCTCGACTGGAGCGTGCTTGCGAGCGTGCTCGCCGCCTCGATCGCCGTCGCCGTCGCCGTGGCGTTGATACCCGCGGTCGTGACGGCGCGTCCCAACGTGCAATCCCTGCTGCGTCAATCGCGCACCACCGAGACGCCGTCGCGAAGGCGCGCACTCGGCGCGCTCGTCTCCGTGCAGATCGCGCTCGCGGTGGTGCTTGGCATCGGGGCGATGCTGATGCTACGTTCGCTGTGGAACCTGACGCACGTCGATCCCGGGTTTACGCCCACCAACGTGCTGACCTTCCGATTACAAACCACCTCGAAGTACCGCGCGTTGACCAATGGACTCCCGTATCTCGAGCGAGTCCGCGAACGCGTCGCGGCGATTCCCGGCGTGGTGGACATCGGCCTCGCAGGCCACCTCCCGATGAGCGGCTACTCGTGGACCATGGCGGCGCGCCGGCCGGATCGGCCGCTGGCCCCCGGCATGCCGGCGCCACAGGTCGGGTGGCGGTTCGTGCATGGCGACTACTTCAAGACGCTGCGGATTCCGTTGAAGTGGGGCCGGCCGTTCGGGACGACCGACGTCACGAATGCAGTGCAGGTCGCGATCGTCAACGAGACGCTCGCGCGGCAATATTTCGAGGACCCCTCCGCGGCGGTGGGCCGCACCCTCGTGGCGACGAGCGGACGGACCGGCAGCGACGAAACCGTTCACATCGTCGGGGTGACCGGCGACGTCCGCCACCGCGGCCTCGATCAGCCCGCCATGCCGGAGTTGTTTCGTCCGTTCACGCAAACGTTCATGTTCCCGATGGCGATGGTGGCCCGAACCGAGGGGCCACCGGAACAGATCGCCGCGGCGGTGCGGCAGGCGGCGTTTGAAATCGATCCGGTGGTACCGGTCGCCGAATTGCAGCCGTATACCACGATGATCGCCGGCACGCTGGGCCGCCCGCGCCTGTTGAGCGTCCTGCTCACGGTTTTCGCCGGCGCCGGACTGCTGCTCGGATTGATCGGCGTCTACGGCGTCGTCGCCTACCGCGTGCGCCAGCGCGAGCGCGAGATCGGCATCCGCCTCGCGCTCGGCGCGGAACCCTCACGAATGGCGCAAGGGGTGCTCGCGCAGGGCATCTGCCACGCGTTGATCGGCCTCGCAATCGGGTTACCAGCCGCGTTCTTCCTCTCGCGGGTGATGTCGAGCGTCGTATTCGGCGTCACAACACGCGATCCGCTCACGTTTGCGGCGCTACCGCTGGGAATCGTCGCGATCACCGCAGTGGCGTGCTACTTACCTGCGCGCCGCGCCTCTCGCGTGGATCCGGCCATTGCTATTAGACAAGACTAAGCACTAGCCTAGGCACCAGCACCGTACGCACATTAGGCACTGTACGCACCGTACGCACTTATAATCCCCGGCGGAGGCTTTTCATGACCCGCCGGTATTGCGCAATCGTCCTGGCTGCGCTGGTCCTGTCGTCGCTGACGATCCAGGCCGGCAGCACTCCCCAACGCGCCAAATTGGGGATGGTGATCACGCAGAGTGACATCGCTTCCCAGATCGGCGTCCAGGTCATCAAGAGCGGCGGCAACGCGATCGACGCGGCCGTGGCCAGCGCCTTCGCGCTCGCGGTGACGCACCCGACCGCCGGCAACATCGGCGGCGGCGGCTTCATTGTCTATCGCCCCGCCACCGGCGAGCCCGTGGCGTTCGACTTCCGCGAGGTCGGCCCGTCGCGCTCGTCACCGGAGATGTGGTTGAAGGACGGCAAGTACGACGCCGAGCTCCACCACAACAGTCATATGTCGGTCGGCGTCCCGGGCACGGTCGCAGGCCTGCACATGGCGTGGAAAGAAGCGGGATCGAAGCCGTGGAAAGACCTGGTCCAGCCGGCGATTGTCCTCGCGCGCGACGGCTTCGAGGTTTCGCACGGCCTCGCCCGATCGCTGGCGGGCGTGCTCGACGACTTCCAGAAGTATCCGGCCGCGCTGGCGCAGTTCTCCAAGAGCGGCAAGCCGTACGAAGCCGGCGAGACACTCAAGCAGCCTGACCTGGCGCGCACGCTGACGCGCATCGCGGATCAAGGCCCGGCCGGATTCTATGAAGGCGAAACCGCGACGCTGATCGAAAAGGAAATGAAAGCCAACGGCGGCTTGATCACGATGGCGGACCTCAAGGCCTATCAAGCCAAGAAGCGCGGCGTGGTGAAGGGCACCTACCGCGGCTACGACATTATCGGCATGCCGCCGCCCAGCTCGGGCGGCATGGCGGTGGTCCAGATACTCAATGTGCTCGAAGGCTACGACCTCAAGGCCAATGGCTACGGCTCGGCGCAGAACATCCACCTCACGGCGGAAGCGATGCGGCGGGCGTTCGCCGATCG